>NZ_JAZKRK010000012.1:0-53784 GCF_036626455.1 Halodesulfurarchaeum sp.
CACAATATAATACGCATCGGCCGCGTAGGACCTGTTGTGTCAAATACGCTGCTCATCGATGCGTCGATCGGGGAGACACCGGCCCAAGAAAATCTGGAACGGATGACGGAGGGCGAGACGACGACGTACAAAGTCAGTGAAGATGACATCCCCCCTCCACCTACTGACGACGCGTGGGTGTTCGATGGCGTCATCATCAGTGGCTCCCAGGTCTCGGTGTACGAAGACCGCCTGTGGATCCACGACCTCACCGATTGGGTTCGACAGGTCCATGCCGCCGGCGTTCCAGTTCTCGGCATCTGCTGGGGGCATCAGTTCCTCGCGCAGGCGTTAGGTGGGAGAATCGTGGCGATGGGCGAATACGAACTGGGATACAAAACGATTTCTCAGGTTCAGGAAAGCCCGTTATTCGAGGATATTCCGACCGAGTTTGTCGCCTTCGAAACCCATTCGGACCGAGTGTACGAACTGCCGGAGAGCGCCACGCTTCTTGCGGAAAACGAAATGGGCATTCAAGCGTTTGCCATCGGGCGAAGCTGTGGAATCCAGTTCCATCCCGAATACGATATGGAGACCGCCGAGCATGTGACCAAACGCAAGGACCTCCCTGAATCGCGGATCGAGGCGGTGCTTGACGGAATCACGGACGAAACCTACGAGAAAGCGAAATTCGCCGCGCAGGTGTTCGATAACTTTGCCTCGATCATCGAAAGCAAACGGTGTTAGGTCTCTCGTGTCACGATAACTTCGTCGGTTTTCGCCTCTTCCATCGGGATTTCGATCTGCACGAACTCCTCGGTATCCATGTCACAGACGACTATGACGTCCTCTGACGTGCAGAACATATTGTAGGATTCGACGCTGTACTTCGTTTGTGTCTCGAGATCTGCTAGGATTTCTTCGAATTCGTCGATGGTGAGGGTATCATCTCCTTCTGCGACGTCGATCAGGCGGTTTAGCGTCCCGTTTGTCGTTTCGGTCATACTGGTTCATTTCAACTTGGGGCGTGAGGTAACTAAAGGTTGTTATCGGTATTGTGAATATTGTCCCACTCTCTTCTCTCGAACGCCAGTTTTGTAGCGTTCGAGGAACCGGATTGGATCTGATAGAATGGCCACCCCACCATTTCCAAATCAATTGCATGTGTCAATAATCCACAAGCAGCGGAATCCGCCCATATCAAAACCAAAAAGTCCACAATAGCACCGATTTTTGCATACGTTTCACAATATACCAGTAGAAAACATTTGATGCAAACTACTTTACCGTCCTGTAGAGCGTTGGTAATCGTTTGAGATCCACTATATTCGTTTCTGGTGAATTCTTAGATGTGTGAACATTTCCAACAGCTGAGAAGAACGCTCTTGGTTTAAAGAAACTCACGTTGTCTGTTAGCATGGTACTGAAAAGCTATGACAACCCGTCGAAATTTCCTCAGGCTCGTCGGCACGACGGCGGCCGGAGGGGTCATTTCCCAACACTCGACAGAAATCGCTCGCGCCTTCGAACAGGCAGCGGATGGGTCAATGGATGTCGTCTGGTTCCAGGGGCAGTCCTGTACTGGCTGTACGATATCGACACTCCAGGCACAGTATCCGACCCTCGAAGAGGCGTTGAACAAGTTCCGGCTCGAAGTGACCTTCCATCCGACGATCATGGCGGAGGCGGGGGAACCAGCCATCGAATCGATGAGTAAAGAGCCGGATATTCTCATCGTCGAAGGCTCGATTCCAACGGACATTCCCGAAGCGGCGATGATTGGTGGCAAGTCGGCGGAGGATTGGGTGAACGAACTCGCACCCGCAGCCGACATCGTTGTGGCTGTCGGGAACTGTTCGTCCTTCGGCGGGTGGCCGGCCGCGGAAAACAAAAAGCGGCTGTACGGCCTCGGAGAAAACGTTACGGGGGCCAAAGGGCTCCAGTTTGAGAAACGCGAAAAAGGCGGTGTTCTCGGTGCTGATTTCACCGGTGGGGCCGGGCTCCCGGTCGTGAATCTTGGTGGGTGTCCACCGAACCCAGATTACGTCCTGTTGACACTTGCGACGGTCCTGAACGGGCATATACCGGAGTTAGACGAGTATCACCGTCCCATGCCGTTCTACGAACCGCTGGTGCATGACAATTGCATGCATCGGGGGTACTTCGATCGCGGGGAGTTTGCCGACACGCCGGGAGCGGCCGAAGGCTGTCAGCTGAAAAACGGATGCAAGGGACCATATACGCACTGTGACGACCAGTCCAGGCTGTGGAATGACGGTACCTCGGTCTGCCTGAATGTCGGTGCCCCCTGTATCGGTTGTATGGAACCGGGATTCTGGGATCGGTTCTCACCCTTCCAGCAGGAACTCGAAGGCAGTGGAGTCCTGGGCAGCATCAGCGCAACCCAGGCTGGTGCGGCAGGCGTGGCCGCCGGGGCCATCGGAATCGGCGCCCACCTCGGCCGTCGGGCGATGGGGTATGGGAAATTCGAATCCGCCGAATCAGGCGGCGAAGAAGTCGAATCGAAGAGTTCGGACTGATAAACATACCGCCATCACACAACAATGCCAGAAATCGACATCGACCCGACGACACGAATCGAAGGCCACCACGGGATTCACCTGGAGGTCGACGAAGACGGCACCGTCACGCACGCTGAGAGTAAAATGGAGATGTTCCGGGGGGCGGAGATCGTCACACTCGGTCGGCCACCATCGGATGCCCCGCAGATCACGGGCATGGTCTGTGGTGTCTGTTTCCTCTGTCACCGGCTTTGTTCGTCGAAGGCGGCCGAGGACGCCGCGATGAACGCAGATGGCATCGACTTCGGTGGACCGCCCGACAACGCGGTGTTGCTCCGGGATGCCGTCGAAGGGATATTCTACCTCTGGAATCACGCGGTCCATCTGTTCGCGCTGGTGGGCCCGGACTACAGCGACGCAGTGGCCGGGACAGGCTTTGACCGCCTCGATCCATTGGAAGGCGACGGGTACATGGGAGCGATGGAGAACCAGCGTAAGATTATGAAGGCGCTGGCCCAATTCGGTGGCCGCGCACCCCACCCGGTCTCCTACGTCCCGGGCGGACTGGCTACGAACGCGGATGCCACGACGATCGAGTCGGTCAGATCCAGGGTTGCGGAGGTGAGCAACTGGCTTGGAGCGACCGAAAACGTCCCACAGGTCCTCGAGAACGTGCAAAACGGCGAATTTGATCCGTCCCTTGGACCGGGTCTCCACGATATCGTTTCGATTCTGGTCGGCGCTGCACAGGAAGGGGCCGCAGGGATCGGCGAAGGTCCGGGTCGGTACTACAGCAACGGGATGTTCGAGCAACCGGGGGAAGACGACCTCTACCTCAAACGAGGTGTCTATCGCAATGGTTCGGTCGAGCTGATGGACAAAGAGGAAATCATCGACGGGATCACCGAAGACACGGAGTACGCCTGGTACACGGACGAATCTGGCGGTGATCCCACCAAAGCCCAACCGCCAGAGCCGAAACCTGAGAAGGAGCAGGCCTATTCGTGGGGTAAAGCGCCGCGGTTCGAAGGTGACTCTATGGAGGTAGGCCCACTTGCTCGAATGGTCATCTCCGATCTCGATCCGTTTGATTTGCGTGCTGCCCTCGGTGGCGGTGCGGCCAAAAGCAACACCCTCAATCGACTGATTGCCCGGGCTCAAGAAGCCCTGGTCGTCCGGGACAAAGTCATGGATTGGCTGGACGCCATTGATCCGGCGAAACCATTCATGGCCGACGACTGGACGGACGACTTCACCGGGAAGGGCGTCGGACTCTTCGAACCGTCACGTGGGACCCTCTCCCATTACATGGACGTGCAGGACGGCGAGATCGAGCGCTACCAGATCATCACGCCGACGATCTGGAACCTCGGTCCACGGGACGCAAATGGCCAACCAAGTCCCCTCGAAGAGGGCGTGCAGGGTGACGTGGTCCAGAACATGGACAATCCGATGAACGTCCTCAGAACGATTCGCTCGATGGACCCATGTCTGGCCTGCTCGGTCCACGTGCAAAGTCCAGAAAAAGAATACGAAGCCGACATCGAACCGGTCGCCCCCGACATCGGGGGCAGGAGGTGTTAATGACCGATAAACGCACCGACGGCGGGACAGCGGAGGGGACAGTCGGAAGCCATGACTCCAGTGGCGGATTCCTCACTCGATTGTGGGTGAAGGTCGCCAAACGATACGAGCGGTTCCAGCACCTCGACAAGGAGGACAAGCAGGTCATCGACATACACGGCTATGGCACGATCATTTCCCACTGGCTCCTCCTCGTCTTTATGATCACGACGACCCTTACGGGGCTTTCGAAGTGGTTGGGTGTCTACGGTCCGCTTAACATCGGCATTTGGGGTGGCTACAATCCGGCCTTCCTGACCCACGTTTGGACCGGCCTGTTCCTCGCCATTGTTGCCTTTATCATCTATCCGTTCTACGCCTTTGTCGTCGACAAGAAACAGTTCATCATGACATGGGAGCAGATTCAAGAAAATATCGTCATCGGACTTGCGTTCCTCGGGTTGGCGAGTTACATCCCGGGATACAAGAAGTCCCGTCGATGCATCGAAGCGGACACCGGTCACTGGGTCGGTCACCATCCGATGCAGACCGCCTTCTGGTACGTGACGTGGTTCTTTGTCGGCCTCCTCACGCTGACTGGGTTCGCCCTCTGGTCGAATTTGTGGGCCGAATCTTCGTGGTGGATCGACGGGTTAGGATTTCTGCAGGCCTGGTTCGGCTTCGAGGCACTCCTCAGGATTCATCTGGTCTCGACTGCGTGGGTACTCGCCGCAGTGGCCTTGCACGCCTATTTCGCCTTGATGCCGAGTAACTGGGATATCCTCAAATTGATGGTTGACGGCAACCTCTACGGCTGGCTCATCAGTGACGAGAACCGGCCGGAACACAAAGGAACGACCAGGTCGAAAGACGCCATGATCGGTCCGTTAGCCGGTATCTCTCGGCTGTTCGGTACCGGCCCTGAAGTGCAGGAACAGCTTTCAGAACCCACTGAAACACCAGAAAGCGAACCCGCTCAGAGTACGTCAACCGGTGCAGACACGGACGATGAGACGTGACTATGGCACACACAGGAGACCCCGACGGACAAACCGAACTCGCTTCCACACCCATCGCGGAGAGTGACGAGAACGCCACCGCCATCGCAGTCGTGGCCGTCGGGAATCCGATAATGGGGGATGATGGAATCGGTGCGCAGGTCCTCGAGACCCTCGAAACCTCGACCGTCAGCGAACGGTCCGACGTTACCCTAGCAAACGGCGGGACGACAGCGTTCTTCGCCCTCGAGGCGATGAGCGGGTGCGATCGGGCGATCGTCGTGGACGCCATTTCGACTGGTGCGGAGCCGGGAACCATCCACACGTTTCGGTACGTCGACGGAGCCTTCGCGGATGACGTCCCGGAAATGACGATGCATGACTTTTCCTTCGCGGAGGCGTTGCAGGCTGGTCGCGACGCCTACGAGATACCGGAGGAGGTGCTGATCTTCGGAGTCGAACCGAAACGGATCGAGATGTCGATGGAACTGAGCGAGGAGATCGAACAAACGGTCCCGGATCTCGTGGATCTCATCCACGATGAACTCCCCGAGCGGCCACCGTGACCACGGAACGCCCGGTAGCATTAAGCTGGCGGCGACGGCATTCGCTATGCAGAAGGACACGATATGACCCATATTTCCCCACCGATGATCCGATTACCCGCCGACCGAGCGGCCGAGGTGAACACACTATGACCACGAGCTGGTATTGCACAGACTGTGAGACCCGAATCGACTCCGAATCGATCACCGAGCACGAGGAACAAGGCCATACCGTCAAAGGGGTGATACGCCCCGACCGCCTCCTCGGCAATGACCCCTGGAACATGCAGGTCGAAATCGACGGGGAGCTCAACGGAACCACCCCGGTCAGGGAAGACGGAGGTGAGAGCTGATGTGTCTGGGAATTCCCGGCGAGATCCTCGAAATCGACGGCCAAACCGCTCGGGCGGAGTTCTGGAACGTCGAGAAAGCGGTTCGACTCGACATCGTGGGCGACGACGTCGAGGAGGGCGATTACGTTCTCAATCACGCGGGCTTTGCGATACGCAAGATTCCGGACGATGAGGTCGAGGAGACGATGGAACTATACGAATCACTCTTGAGCGGCGACGAGGAGGACGCCTTGGAGGAAATCGGCGCTACCGACGCCACACTCGAGTTCGGCGACCGACCGGCCGCCGTCGAAGAGGGTGACACCCCCGTTGCCTCGACGAACCGGATGCCCCGAGGACCGGGTGACGCCCGCACCGGTACCGAGGATTCCGACCCTGATCCGCGGCCGGAAACCGATGAGTAGCGATCAAACCCTGCAGTTTCGGAACCCCGACCAGGCCGACCAGTTGGCCGAGCGATTGGAAACGTTGATGGCTGACATCGACGAGCCAGTGACCTTGATGCACGTCTGTGGTTCTCACGAGCAGGCAATCGCCAAGTTCGGGCTCCGGAGCTTGTTGCCCGACGGCCTCTCAGTGCGGATGGGACCGGGGTGTCCGGTTTGTGTGACGAACATGCCCGAGGTCGACGAAGCCGTCGCTGTCGCGGAACAGGGAGCGATCGTCGCAACGTACGGCGACATGTTTCGAGTGCCTGGAACTCAAAAGAGCCTCGCGGACGCCAGGGCGGATGGCGCGGACGTCGAAGTGGTCTATTCTGCGAGCGAAGCGGTCGAACTCGCCGCGGAGCACCCCGACCGAGAGGTCGTTTTCTTTGCGACCGGGTTCGAGACGACGGCGGCCCCGACTGCCGCCATTTTGGCAAATGACCCACCCGAGAATTTCTCAGTTCTCTCAGCGCACAAATACGTGCCACCCGCGATGGAGGTCGTGGCTGAGATGCCGGATGTCGATATCGACGGCTTCCTCGCTGCGGGTCATGCAGCGACCATCACCGGCTATGGTCTGTTCGAACCCTTTGTCGAGGAGTTCGAGTTGCCAATTGTGGTGGGTGGATTCGAACCGATCGACGTATTGCTCGGGGTCGAACGGCTTCTTGAATATATCGAGGCTGACGTGGCTGGACTCGAAAACGCCTACCCTCGCTGTGTCTCGAAGGAAGGCAACGAGCAAGCACTGGAGACGATGTGGTCGGTCTTCGAAACGACGTCCGGGGAATGGCGCGGAATCGCCGAAATTCCCGGCGCGAACCTCGTCATCCGGGACGAGTACGCTGCCTACGATACCCGCGAACGGTTCGACGTCGAACCGGCCAGTGGTGGCCCTGATCCGCTGACAGAGCAGTGCATCTGTGGGGATATCATGGCCGGAAAGGCAGACCCGGACGAATGTGAACTGTTTGATGAGGAGTGCACGCCGGGGAACCCGGTGGGCGCCTGCATGGTGAGTAGCGAAGGAACGTGCAAGATCTGGCACGAATACGGGGGCCACCCCGACTTCTAACAATGGCAGAGAACCAATCGACAGATATGGACGATTCCGAAGATGTCGTGACCCTCGCCCACGGTGCAGGCGGTGGAGCGATGCGGTCGATGTTGCAAGACCTCGTTGTTCCCAGGTTTGCCGGGAACGGAGCCGCGACCGACGGGACCGAAGTAGCGGACGTCGGCGATACACCCAGGGTCGGGCTCCCGGAACTCGACGACGGTGCCGTCCATCCAGTCGGGGACGATGGGGCGCTCGTGGTTACGACTGATAGTCACGTCGTCAAACCCTTGTTTTTCCCGGGCGGGGACATTGGCCGGCTTGCGGTAGCCGGCACCGTCAACGATCTGGCGATGATGGGAGCGACCGAGCCGACTGCCCTGACCTGTTCGCTTGTTCTCGAGGAGGGAACTCCAACTTCGGACGTCCAACGCGTGATCGAATCGATGGCAGCGACCGCCGAGGAAGCGGACGTTTCTATTTCCACAGGCGACACGAAAGTGATGGGAAATGGCGATGTGGATGGGATCGTGATCAATACAGCCGGGGTCGCCTATCTGGATGGGAACGCCCCAGTGAGTGATGCGGGTCTGGACCCAGGCGATGCGCTCATTGTGAGCGGTCCAATGGGAGACCACGGTATCGCACTGCTCTCCGCCCGGGAAGGGTTCGACTTCACGGGCGACCTCGAAAGCGACGTTGCGCCGGTCAATGGATTCGTTGGGGCGGCGATGGATGCCGGTCGGATCACCGCCATGAAAGACCCGACTCGGGGCGGACTAGCGAACGCCCTGAACGAGATGGCCGAGAAGGCCGACGTCGGCATCGATATCGACGAACAGCGAATCCCGATCTCGGGGGCGACTGCATCGGCTGGCGAAGTGCTTGGCATCGACCCGCTTTCGGTTGCTAATGAGGGGAAAGTCGTCATGGGCGTCGATCAGAACGATGCCAAAGCCGTTCTCGAAGCGATCCAGGCCTGTCCAGGTGGCAAAGACGCGGAAATCGTCGGCCAGGCGTCTGAAGACCATACTGGACGAGTCGTCGTCGACACCGGCTTTGGCCGGCGCTACCTGAGTGAACCGGAAGGTGAAGCACTCCCCAGGATCTGTTAATGCACGAGATCAGCATCGCAAAGGGTATTCTGGACCGGGCCTTGGAAGCGGCGGACGCGCACGGGGCTGACCGCATCGACGAGTTGACGCTGGAGATCGGACGTGTGACCCATGTCAACCCCGAACAACTCGAGTTTTGTCTGGAAGCCATTACCGAATCCACACCGGCAGCGGATGCGACGATCCGTACCCAACCTGTCGAGCCAGTAGCCGTGTGTGACTGTGGCTGGCGGGATACGCCGGATGAGTTAGCACTCGCCGGCGGGTTCGCCCCAGACATCAAGTGTCCCGAGTGTGGTAATCGAGCCGAACTCGTATCGGGACGAGAATGTCGGCTGAGTAGCATCGAAGTCCCCGATGAAACAACAATGGATCGACCGGCGACACGGGCCGAAAACCCCCAGTGACACAGATATGTACCACGAATTGCCGACTGGACCGGATCGACTCGACGTATCGAATCGCACACTTGGCTGGGTCGACGGCCTTGGAACCGTACTGGAGCGGGTGCTCGGGCCGGCTCGGGCTCACAGACTCGGACACGAGGACTTCGGAACAGACGCGAGTGGGTCTGATGCCGAAGCCGACGTCTTGGCAGCGATCCGCGAACGCGCTGGGGAGCTTCACGAAACGCTGGTCCACGATCACGGCGTATTTGCCGTCGAGTTCGTCGGCAGCACTGGTGGTGGCAAGACCCGGCTGATCGAGGAGTTGCTCGACCGAGCACCGGCAGACGAGGAGATTGGGGCAATCGTCGGCGACGTGGCCGGCGAAGACGACGCGAAACGCCTCCGAGAATACGGGATTCAAGTCGAGAACATCAATACGGGCAAGGAATGCCATCTCGACCCGGATGGAGTTGGGTCGGCCATCACGGATTTTGACCTCCAAATGTTGGACACGCTCTACGTCGAGAACGTCGGCAATATGGTTTGCCCGGCGGACTTCCCGCTTGGAGCGAGCCTTCGGGTGTTAGTCGTTAGCACGACAGAAGGCGACGACGTCGTCGGCAAACATCCCTTGTTGGTCCAGTCCGTCGACGCGGCAGTCATCAACAAAGTTGATCTCGCAGCGGCCGTCGGGACTGATCTCGAACGCTTGCGAGACGATATCGAGCGGGCTGCTCCTGACCTCCCCGTTTTCGAAACGAATGCCATGGACGGGGTCGGAATCGATGCCCTGCGATCGTTTCTCGAGTCTCATCGAGGGACTGGTCACGAGCATGATCATGCACACAGCCACGCCGCGGATGGGCATGGCCACGACTATTTGGACCATCCGAACCACTGAGTGATGACGGCCGCTCGAAGCCAGGTGTCGGTGCGAGTCACCGGGGTTGTTCAGGGCGTTGGCTTCCGACCGTTCGTTTACAGGCGAGCAACCGCCCACGACCTTGGAGGCACAGTCAGAAACACGGGTGACGCTGGCGTGAAGATCATTTTGAATGGTGACCGGTCGGCGATCGATGCGTTCCTGCAGGACTTGCGCAACTCTCCACCGCCGCTTTCCCGTGTGGAAACCGTTACCGTCGATCGCGCACCGAACGCGAGTGAGACTCGACTGCAGGCCCCTGACGAATTCCGGATTCTCGAATCGGTTGACAGCGCCGGTGGAACCGGAACAATTCCACCTGATACGGGCATCTGTGAGTCGTGTCTCGAGGACGTTTTCGACCCAAAATCCCGCTATTACCGGTACTGGGCCACCTCCTGTGTCGACTGTGGCCCCCGGTACACGGTGATTCGAGGGCTACCTTACGATCGGCCTCGGACCTCGATGGACGCTTTTCCGATGTGCGAGACCTGTCGCGACGAATACGAGGACCCGGCTGATCGACGCTATCACGCGCAGACGATAGCCTGCCAGGATTGTGGGCCAACGCTTTCACTTGAGGAATCTACTGCTGAAGGCCGACACACTGCAGCCACCGGACCTGCGGCCATCGCAGCGGCTGTAACGCGGTTGCAACGAGGGGAAATCGTCGCCATCCGCGGGGTCGGCGGGACGCATCTCGCTTGCGATGGGACCGACTCGGCGGTTGTCAAACGGCTCCGGGAGCGGACGAATCGGCCGGCCAAACCCTTTGCCGTCATGTCGCCCTCGGTCGACCAGGTCCGCTCGTTCGCCGCTGTTTCGGATGCCGAAGCAGACTCTCTCCAAGACGTCCGACGACCGATCGTTGTGCTCGAGCGTGACGACAACGGGGCAATTGACGACGTTGCGCCAGGATTGCATACGATTGGTGTGATGTTGCCATACGCTGGACTTCACCACCTCCTGTTCGACACCGAACGTCGATCGGGGAATACCGGGCTCGAGGGTCCGTTGGTGATGACAAGTGGCAATCTTCCGGGAGAACCGATGTGTGTGACCGTCGACGCGATATTCGAGCAACTCGGAGACGTGATCGACGCGGCACTCGTTCATGACCGAGAGATCGTTGCGCGGTGTGACGACAGCGTCGTACGGCACGTCGATGGGGCCAGACGCTTTCTCCGACGATCCAGAGGCTGGGTCCCACAGCCCCTTCCACGGCGGCAAAGCGGGCCATCGGTGCTTGCAGTCGGGGCCGAATTCGACGGAACGATCGCGATTGCCCGAGACGAGGACGTGATCCCGTCACAACATCTCGGCGACATCGACGGCCCCGCGACAGAAACGTTTCTGCACGAAACAACTGCCCATTTGACGGACCTACTCGGTGTCGACCCAGAGATCGTCGCCTGTGACGCCCATCCCAACTTTCTCACGAGCCACTACGCGTCGGAGTACGTGGGTCGAACGAACAACAAGCCCGCGGCAAACGGGATCTCACAGCCCATCAGGGTGCAGCATCACCACGCGCACGCGGCATCGCTCCTTGGCGAACACGACCGGGAGCGAGCGCTCGTGATTGTCGCCGATGGAACCGGGTATGGCTCCGATGGGACCATCTGGGGCGGAGAAGTCCTTGATGCCGAATTGAGCACCTTCGAGCGTGTCGGTGGTCTCGACACGTTTCACCTCCCAGGTGGCGAAGCGGCCATCGAACACCCGGCACGAATCCTCGCGAGTCTGCTCGAGGATCCGGATCGGATCGACGAACTGCTGACAAGCCGAACCCCGCTCGGCAGAACCGAGGCAGAAACGGTTCGAAAAACCGTCGAGTCCAGTGTGAATGCACCGGAGACGACGAGCGCCGGCCGGTTTCTGGATGCAATCAGCGCACGTCTGAACATCTGTCCCAGGAGACGGTACGAGGGCGAACCGGCGATTCGGCTCGAGGCCGTCGCGGCTGGAGCCGAACCAGTTGCAATCGAGCTTCCATTCGGGCGTCGCGACGGGCAGCACGTTCTTGACATCCATGCGGTCACACAACGGGTCGACGAATTGGCTGAAACGGAGTCACCTGCTGTCGTCGCCGCGACAGCGCAGGATGTGCTCGCCCGAGGACTTGCCCAGATCGCGATCAATGCTGCGGCCGATCGTGGCGTCACGGCTGTCGGATTTTCGGGCGGCGTCGCCTACAACGAAGCTATTTCTCGCAGCATCCGAGCACAGGTCGAAGCGGCTGGACTCGAGTATCTCGACCACGAGGCTGTTCCACCTGGGGATGCGGGCATTTCGTACGGTCAGGCTGTCGTCGCAAGCGCAATCGCAAACGCCGAGAAAAAACTAGCTAAGGGCTGAAACCAAAACGTGCTGATCCGGTTCGGATACCGTCGACGGGTACTGCCGCTGGTTTCGTTGCCTGATGAGCGTTCTAACGACCATGCCAACCGATTCCACACTCGGTGTTTGCCTCACAGATTGCAATCAATATTCGTCTCTATAATATCTTAGACTACTAAGATACCAAGATTTATTATTTCGAAGCAAGTTATTGTTAATAACGAATGGCACACATCCATCTTCCTGAAGGTGCCCTCCCCCTTTGGGCGGTTGCCTTGTGGTCAGTTCTCGCTGCGGCCGTCCTCGCGTCTGCCGTGTTTTCGCTCCGGCGCGATGGGCTCGAAGCAAAGCACGTCGCGCTTGGCGGGATGGTCGCCGCGGCGAGTTTCGCGGTCTTTCAAGTGAACATCCCGGTTTTGGGTGGTGTTCACCTCTCCTTGACAGCGCTCGTTGGCATTCTCGTGGGCCCGGCATTGGGGGCAATCGTGGCCTTTGTCGTCAACGTCCTGTCGGCCTTGTTGGGTCACGGTGCGTGGGGGTTTCTCGGTGCGAACACCCTGGTCGGTGTCACAGAAGTGTTTGGAGGCTACTACGTCTTTTACACCCTCCGAGCCCGACAGTGGGAACATTTCACGGCTGGGACCGTGGCGACGATTGTCGGTCTGGCTGCGGGCTCGATATTGATGGGGGCGATTCCAATCGTGAGTGGTATTCGGGGGGTCGCGATCACTGGCGGAGACCTCGCTGTCTACATGTCCGCACTGGTTGCTGTCAACCTCGGAGTCGCTGTGATCGAGGGACTCATCACTGGATCGGTGGTCCAGTATATGGCGTCCATTCGGCCCGACCTCCTCGGCGAACGGACAGAGCCCGGCACGTCGGAGGTGGCTGACTGATGAACCGGCACACCCAATACGCACTTTCACTGGGTCTGGTCTCTGTGGCCGTCGCCCTCAGTTACCTCGGGTTTGTCTACACAGGCGGGGCCGTTCCCTGGGGCGATCGCTTTGCAGCCGTGATGGACGGTGGGGTGAATGGGGCAACCGGCTCACTGTTCCAGTTCGGGCGCGGCGGCATTGGGGGGTTTGTTCTGGCGGGGCCGCTGCGGGATAATGTCATCCCCTTTGTACTGCTGGTTTTGGTTCTGGTCGGAGCTAGCGCCTTCCTGTATTGGTGGGCCGGTGGGACTGAGGAAAACGGGCACTAGTCTGCAACACAGATGAGTGAACTTACCAGTCACGTCCCCGACCCCCGCCTCCTTACGACGTATGCGGAGCACGGCGATGGTCCACTCCACCGGGTTAACCCCTGGACGAAAATGAGTGTGCTCGCGATTCTGGTGGTCGCTGTGACCGTTGCTGAGGGGTTGCTCACCGTCACAGCAATCTATGGTGTGGTCATACTCGGCTATGCGGCAGCAGGCCTCCCGATTCGCCGTCTCATCGGATGGTACACCCTGCCGTTCGTCTTCGTTACCGTGATCGCGGGCCCGTTGGCCTTTGGAATCCCTGGCGAGGCGATCGTCGCGGTCGGGCATCCGTTCGGCGAACTTTCCGTGACCTGGACGGGGTTGATGACATACCTCACCCTGCTCGGACGCGGCCTCACCGTCGTCACGTTCTCCCTGGCCATCTGGATGACGACCACTTACGCTGATCTCGTCCACGTTCTCGGTCGCTCGCTGCCATCACCGATCGATCAGGTCGCACTCTTCGCCTACCGATTCACGTTCGTGATTCTCGAGGTTATCGAGGACCTGCTCAAGGCGACTCGGTCGAGGGGCGGCTCCATCCGGGAGAACTTCTGGGCGAACCGGGCTCTTTACGGACGGATTTTCGGCCATACGTTCCTCAGAGCCCTCGAACGGTCCGAAACCCTCCTGAAATCGATGGAGGCCAGGGGCTATCACGGTGATCTGACCGTGTATAGCCAGGTCGATCGACCACCGGCCCACGAGATCGCTGCCGTCTTCGTCTTGACAGTCGCAGTCGCGGCATATAGTCTGACGATTCGCTATGGAGTGATCCCATGAGTTACGACACCCAATCCACCCACGTTGTCCCGTCCACGGCCCACGAACAGCCACCCGACTGCAGCCACGAGGCGCCATTCGAGTACGAGGTGGCACCTCTCGTGGCACTGCACTGTCTGTCCCATACCTATCCGGACGGTACTGCTGGCGTTCACGACGTGAGCTTTGCTGTCCATCCCGACGAAACGGTCGGTTTGATCGGTGGCAACGGAGCCGGCAAATCGACGCTGATGGAACACCTAAATGGCTTGCTTGACCTCCAGGAGGGCACTTTACGGATCGATGGGACCTCGATCACGGAGGCCAATATCGACGTGGCTCGGCGAGCGGTCGGGTTCGTCTTCCAGGACGCGGACTCCCAGATAGTTGCGCCGACGGTCATCGACGACGTCATGTTTGGCCCACTGAATTACGGGGCGAGCCCGTCAGAAGCGAAAGAACAGGGCATCGCAGCACTCGATCGGCTTGATGCATCCCACCTAGTCGACCGAGTTCCCCACCATCTCAGCGGCGGAGAGAAGCGATTGGTCGCCATCGCGGGCGTGCTCGCGATGGACCCGACTACCATCGTGATGGACGAACCACTCGCCGGACTGGACCCGGCCCGGGAAGAGCGGGTCCGGGAGGTCATCGAAACGCTTCAGGAGGACCACATCGGCCTGGTTATCGCGACCCACGACGTCGATTTTGCCGCCGAGGTCAGCGACCGACTCGTCGTGATGGAGGACGGGAATATTGTCGGGTCCGGACCGCCCCAATCAGTCTTTTACGACGACGAGTTACTCACGACAGCGAACCTTCGCCCGCCGACAGCGGTTCGAATGGCCCGGCGCCTCGGTGTGGACACACCGCACCCGGTGACTGAAGACGAACTCATCGACCTGCTTGAACAGCCCCCAATCGTTTGATGGGGATCAGGACCCAGCGTCGATGGCCTGGTCCAAATCTGCTTTCAGATCCGAGAGGCCTTCGAGTCCGACACTCATTCTGATCAGGCTGTCCGAAACTCCCGCCTGCAGGCGTTCGGCCCGAGGGACTGTCGCGTGAGTCATCGTCGCCGGTTGCTCAATGAGACTCTCCACGCCGCCGAGACTCTCGGCGAGGGTAAACACCTCCGTTTCTGAGACGATCGATTCGACGATATCGATCGGATAGTCGAGTTCGACACCCACCATGCCCCCGAAACCGTCCATCTGCCTGGCGGCCAATTCGTGTTGTGGATGGCTCTCGAGCCCCGGATAGTAGACTGTCTCGACTGCAGGATGGGTTTCGAGCCAGGTGGCCACCGCCTGGGCGTTTTCGGTGTGTCGCTCCATCCGAACGGGGAGGGTTTTGATGCCCCGTAACACGAGGAAGGCATCGAAGGGACTGAGGGTGGCACCGACGCTATTCTGATAGAATCCGAGTTGCTCGTCAAGAGTGGATTGGTCTGTCAGGAGTGCGCCCCCAATAATATCGGAGTGACCACCCAGGTATTTCGTCAGGGAGTGGGCCACGATGTCCGCGCCCAGGGAGAGCGGTCGCTGGAGGACGGGCGTGGCAAACGTGTTGTCGACAGCCAACAGCGCATCTTCCGAATGGGCGAGCTCGGACATCGCTTCGATGTCGACGATTCGGAGGAGCGGATTCGTCGGCGTTTCGATCCAGACGAGTTCAGTTGCCGGTCGGATGGCCTTCTGGACTGCTGTCGGACTGGTCGTGTCGACGAAGTCAAATTCGAGATCGTAGTCCTCGTAAACATCCGTGAAGAGACGATGAGTCCCCCCGTACACGTCGTTACCAACGACGACGTGATCACCTGACTCGAGCAGGTTCAGGACCGTACTGATCGCAGCGAGGCCGCTGGCAAAGGCCCGACCGTACTCGCCCCCTTCGAGATGGGCCAGGTTCGATTCCAGCGCCGATCGCGTGGGATTCCCGGAGCGTGAATATTCGTATCCCTGGTGCTCTCCGGGGGCGTTTTGAGCGAACGTCGAGGAGGCGTAGATCGGTGTCATGACCGCTCCCGTTTCGGGGTCTGGCTCCAAACCGCCGTGGATCGCCTCGGTTTCGAGCGTGGGGGTTCGCGGTGGGTTTTCGTCAGTCATGCTTTGCCCTCCCAGTCAGCGAACTCCCCATAGAGCCCTTTCGAGAGATATCGTTCTCCGCTGTCCGGGAACACCGTGACCACGCTTTCGGCTGGGCCACCAAGGTCACCGGTTTGGAGTCGGTTCGCGACACGCCTCGTGGCCACGCTCGCGGCGCCGGAACTGGAGCCGACGAGGTGGCCTTCGTTTCTTGCAAGCCTCGCAACCTCCTCGTGGGCTGCTCGATCCGAGACGCTCACGATGTCGTCGATCCGATCCGGTTCGATGAGTTCCGCAAGTTCAGGTTCGTGGGTGCCGATCCCCTCGGTTTTATACGCTTCTTCTGTCCGTTCAACCCCAAATTTCTCCCCGAACGTCGATCCCTCCGGTTCTACGGCGACGATTGCAGCGTCGATCCCAGATTTTTCGAGTGCATCTGCGATTCCCATGAGCGTCCCACCGGAGCCGATCCCGACGACGATCGCACCCACCTCGCCTTGAAGCGCTTCGATTATTTCGGGGCCAGTCGTTTTGGCGTGGGCTTCACGGTTGTAGGGTGAGGCAAACTGTTGTGGAACGACTGCATTCGGTTTCTCGGCAGCGATCTCGTGGGCCCTCTCAATCGCGCCGTTCATGCCGGCCTCGCCTGGGGTGGTGACGATCTCACCCCC
This sequence comes from Halodesulfurarchaeum sp., assembly GCF_036626455.1. Classification (NCBI taxonomy): domain Archaea; kingdom Methanobacteriati; phylum Methanobacteriota; class Halobacteria; order Halobacteriales; family Halobacteriaceae; genus Halodesulfurarchaeum; species Halodesulfurarchaeum sp. Next base: position 16,981 of record NZ_JAZKRK010000012.1, read on the forward strand.
TAATGCAGCCATGAGGGTTTCTTTCTCCTCGCTGAACCCCTCGGGCACGACGAAGATAGGATGGATATCCTGTTGCCTGGCTGCGATCGCCATTCCGATCCCCGTGTTTCCGGCCGTCGGTTCGACAATTGTCCCGCCCTGGGACAGCTCGCCAGTTTCGAGGAGCCGCTTGAGAATGTGCTGTCCGATCCGGTCTTTGATGCTTCCTCCGGGATTGAACGTCTCGAGTTTGGCGTAGCAGTCGATTCCATCCGGGCCCGTTTCGAGTTCGACGAGGGGTGTTTGGCCGATCGTTTCGAGGACTGAATCAAGTGGTGGAGTTTGGATTGTCATGGCAAATGGTGGGTGTGCGGTCGATAACTGGCAACGGAACTGTCGGGTGTGCTCACCGACAGCGACAATATTGCGGGACCGGACACGGAGAACAGGAACGTAAGGGGTCGGCACTCGGCCGAATGTCAGTGGGGGTCGGGGCCAACCGATCGAGCCCCCGCCGTCCCGAAATCGGGACGGTATCCAACTCTTGGGTCGTGGTCATCTCCTCACCGTTCATCGCCTCTTCTCTTACTGGATGGAGGTTTAACCCGATTCCCGTTCACACCTTCTAAACAGGGCATCAAAGCCATTGAGCAGTCTCCATCCTATTTTGAGTCGCCTTGAAGCGGCTGGCCTTGGGAAACGAAAAGTACTGTCACCGACCAGTGGCAATCGAAACTCCCCCTTCTAGATTGACAGTGTTGGGCCGTTTCGCATCCGGAATCTGGATTGGAGTCTGCATTTCTCTAACCAGGAGGAACGTGCCGTCGAGTTTGAATCAGTGACGCAAGGAGATAGTAATGAGTGGTCAGTCCACAGCCTCACCATATTTGTTTGTTAACCGACCGGCCACAGACGTTTGCAAGGTTGTCTCCGTAGGGAGATTTTGGTTCTCCGTCAAGTCGGGCCGTCGAGTCTCTCCGATAACTCAAATGTCTTCGACCTCGCCTCTGGTTTCTCGAATCCGGCGTTTGACACTCGGATACCGGTCGATATCCCGATGTGGGAAAAACAGCGCTTCCATGAACTCGTCGTTGAACCCGTCCTGGTTGGCCAGTTCGATGTATTCGACTTCCTCGATGATCCGGGACGCTGTCTCGCGGGCCGTTTCATCGAGTAGCGCATAGATCGCCCCGTATCCAGCTGCGTTGCCGAGGAAGTCGACTTCTTCGACCCGCGTTTCCGGGAACAGACCCAGCAATGAGGCCGCATTTGGGTCGATCGAATTCCCGAAGCCACCGGCCATGACGAGTTGATCGACGGAGTCAACGGCTGCCTCATCGAGGAGGAGGTTGGTTCCCGATTGGATGGCCGCTTTCGCGTGCTGGATTTCCCTGATGTCGTCCTGGGAGATCACGATTTCCTCGCCGTGGCTCGATTTTGATTCCTCGACCAGCACGAACTCCCGTTGCCCTTCGGTGGGCTCTCGGATCCGACGTGGATTCGTTTCCGGGTCTCGGAGTCGGCCGCGCCGCGATATCGCCCCAACTTCGAATAGTTGGGCGACTGCGTCCAGAAGTCCCGAGCCACAGATACCGATCGGTGTGATGTCGCCAATGACACCGAGCTCCGGCTCCCACGTGTCCGGGTCCAGGGAAACCCGTTCGATTGCGCCTCGCTTTGCTTGCACTCCGTCGGTGATTTCAGCACCTTCGAGGGCCGGCCCTGCCGGTGCCGAGGCGGCGAGCAGACGGTCCTCGGTCGAAACCCCGATTTCTCCGTTCGTCCCGATATCGATGTAGACCGTCGTTCCCTCCCGTTCGAACACGTTCGCTGCGAGGAGGTCGGCCACGAAATCGGGACCGACCCAGCCACCGATGATCGGCAGCCAGGAACAGGTCGCAGATTCGTTGATCGGGACATCGAGATCCCGTGCCTTGTACGCAAGGAGCCCGTGGGCGGCGGGGACATACGGTGCGACCGTGACGTGTTTGGTTTCGATTTCGAGAAAGCAGTGATGCATCGCCGTATTGCCCACGAAAACCGCATCCACGATCATCGATGGTGAGATATCTGCCTCGTCGGTCACCTCATCGATCATCTCCGCAACCGCATCTGCGACTTCCTGATGTAACGTCGCCTGTTCGTCTCGGCCGCGCTGGGCGTATTCGACCCGACTAATGATGTCTCCACCGTGGCTGCTCTGGGGATTTAACTGTGAGGTGGTGGCACAAATTTCACCAGTGACTAGATCTGCCAGGTAACAGGCGAGTGTGGTCGTGCCCACGTCGACGGCGATCCCGTAAATATTCTCCTGCTGACCGGGGAAGACCGTGAGCAGTTCCCGTCCCCTGAACACGATCGGGGTGAGGTGAAGGGTGTCCCGGCTCGAGGCTTCGCGTATTCGTTTCGGGAGCGAGCGGAGTCCAAGCCGATCGACTTCCGTGACGGAAAGATCGTATTCCGACGCGAGTCCTGCGAGGATCCGTTCTCGATCCCCGAGGGTGTCTTCCAGAGTGGGGGTGTCAAGTTGGAGCGGATAGCGTCGAGCAGCAGGCTGTCGCTGGAACTCCATGGACCGCCCCGCCGTCATAATGACGCCCTGCTCGATGCGAGACTTCGGCGGCACGAACACAGCGACGTCTCCCTCCTGTATGCTGGCTTCACAGCCAAGGCGCTGACCGTCTTCCAGGACATTTTCGTCCAAGACGGACCGTTCGGCTTCAGAAATGGACGAGAGGTTTTCACTCCCCTCCTCGACTCGGACCGTACAGGTTCCACAGACCCCAGCGCCACCACAGAGTGCCTCGATGCCGATGTCTCCTCGTTTCGCGAGTTCGAGGACGGTCTCCGCTTCGCTCGTGCTAACCTCGACTCCCCACGGTTCGAATCGCACCGACCGATTTGTCCCCATTATTTTCCAACTTCCGACAGTCGCTCAGTTCGAATGCCGTACGACCAGAAGGCCCGAGACGGACCCTGTTGTGAGGGCTTAGAGCGTGGCCAATTCTTTGCCCTCGTGTCGGGCATCCTCGATGATTTTTTGTAACCGGTCGTCCACGTCCTCGGGCAACGGCTTTGGTTCGGCCTGGTCGAGTAAAGTTTTGACCCGTTCGTGTGCGGCATCCATGCCGACGTCCGGGTGCCAGTTCTCCTGCTCTCGCTTTTTCAACAGATCGGCCATGAACAGCTCTGATTTGCCGAACTTCCGGGTGTGGGGCTCCGAAAGGAACGTGCCGCCGTGACCCACTTCGTCGATCACGTCGAGGGCGAGTGTCTCGGCGTTCACGTCGAATCCCTCACAGACGCGCTTGACCATGCCCCCGACCTCGTCCATCGCTGCCACCACTTCGAGGCTGTTCCGGAATCCACTTCCGATGACCCCGAGGTCGTGAATCAGGTTCTGGCCGGTGAGTATGGAGTTCCAGAGCGATATCGTGGTTTCAGAGCCGAGCTGGAAGTCCGAACCGAAGGAGTCCGAGATGCCGCCGGTTCCGAAGACCGGAACGCCGTACTTCCGAGCCCACTGGCCGGTGAAGGACTGGTAGAAGATCCGTTCAGGCAGGTAGTAGGCGTGACTGCCGATTCGCATGTCCATGGGAACCGGGAGCGAACCCATCAACATCGGTGTGCCGGGGTTATTGAGTTCGCCGATGACGATTCCACCAAGTGATTCGGCGAGCCCAAGCGCGGTGGTTCCGGCGAACGTCATCGGGCCAGTCGCGCCCATGTCCGGCATTGGGCTCGAAATCAGCGGGAGGCCGGCCCGGGTCCATTCGAGTAGGGACTCGGTCGTCTCTCGTCTGAGGTACAGCGGCGAGACCGGCTCGTTGTACATCGTTACCAGGTTCTTGTTGCTGACGTCCTCGGCCTCGGCGACGAGTTCGACCATCTCGACCAGCTTCTTCGTCATCTCGCCCCCGTAATGGGAGAGGATACAGTTGTGCTTCGTGTTGTTTGCCAGGAGTTCATAGAGGCTCACGAAGCCCAACATCGGTTCGTCCTGTAGCGTGAACATCGCCCAACTCATGTCGATGTTGGGCAATTCGTTCTGCAATTTGACTGAGTCCCGAACGTCCTCCCGTGTCGGTTTTCGGTCGTCTTTGGCTTCGTAATCGTAGACGTATGGCGGTCCATTACAGGAGGACAGGAAAGACCGTTCGGGCTCCATCAACACGTCCTGGTCTGGATCCCTGGCGGAGAGTCTGATCGATCGGGGAGCCCTTTCAATACATTCGTTGACTACGTGAGGCGGAATCTTTGCGATATCGTCTTCGCGATCCACGTCCGCTCCGGCTTCCTCCAGCAGATCCATCGCTTCTTCGTTCTCGATTTTCAAACCGGTCTCGGACAGGATCTGGAGGGCCGCGTTATGAATCGCCGTTACCTGTTCGTCTGTCAGAAGTTTCAGCTGACCGCCTTTGATTCCAGTTCGCATCGTTTCTCACCCCGTAATTGCCGCTAACTGGTTGTCCCCCAGTTTCTCGACCGACTCGAAGGCGTTCGCACCGTAGAGGTCCGCCCCGATTTCGGCGCGCCACTCGTCGGTAACCGGCGCGCCGCCGACCATGACGAGGACCTCGTCTCTGATTCCGTCTTCTTCCAGGACCTCGATGAGTTCTTTCTGTTTTTCTTTGGTCGTCGTCAACATTGCCGACGCTCCGACCGCGTCGGCGTCGCGCTCTTTGACTTCCTCGACGAACTCCGAGGCGGGTACCTCTACGCCGAGGTCGATTACCTCATAGCCGTTTGCCGCCAGCAGCGACGAGAGGATCTTCTTCCCAATGTCGTGGATGTCCCCTTCGACGGTGCCCAGGATGACTTTGCCCTCGCTCTTGCGCTCGCCACCTCCCGCGACGATTTCCTCTTCGAGGATTTCTCGAGCGGCGTTCATCGCTTCGCCTGCACTGGTGAGATCGAACAGGAACAACTCCCCGTGTTCGAATTTGTCACCGATGTCTCGCATGACCTCCGTCGCGGCCTCGATGGCTTCTTGTGGGTCAACCCCTTCCTCGAGTGCTTTTCGTGTTTTTTCCTCTGCCAGTTCCTCATCGAAGTTCCGGATCGCCTCTTGTAATTCTGTCAGTGTTTCCTCCATATATAATGATTAATCAGGACATCAATAAAATGTCACCCAAATCATTCAGGGTAGCAGTATAATTATATCGCGAGTAATTGGGGCAAATTATACTCGAATTACAATATCTAAATATTAGTTGTATTCCTGCTCAAATTGGCAAAAACATAGTTTAATTTTTTGTGTTACCTTCCATATTGGACCGCCTTCAGACGTAAAAAACATCTATGAAATTGGAACATAAATGTTTTTACCTGACAAAATTTTGATTAACATCCTAAATTTGGTCATGTTGACCGGCTACTGGTTATTCACCAGCATCAATCCGGTTTTGGATTCTTCTCTGAACAGTACTGCGGCGTCATGTTGCAGCAACTCGGCATCCCAAAAGTATTACTGAGCTGATATTATAATCTTGTCGCCTCCGTGGTAAAGCTTGTCGCGTTTTCGATCGGTCGGGCCAGCCAGAGACTGGTCGGGCCCTCCATATTTTGCGCCATACTTTGCTGTGGGAAATCGCCCCGTAGCCGATTGAAACGCGTTCTGCTCGAGACCCCCCTCACAACCGTCCGAGCAGCGAGTAATCGTGATCAGGCGTGTATCGTCTGAACAGGAGGCTGTTTGTCAACACGGACACACTGGAAAAGGCCATGGCGGCCGCCGCCAGGGCCGGTTGCAAAAGCCCGAGCGAGGCAAGTGGGATCATCAGCGTGTTGTATCCCAGTGCCCAGACGAGGTTCTGCTTGATTTTCTCGAGGGTCGCATGCGAGATTCGAATGGCTTTCACCACGTCTAGCGGGTCATCTCGCATCAGTGTGACGTCGGCGGCTTCGATCGCGACGTCCGTTCCTGATCCGAGGGCCGTCCCGACGGCTGCAACGGCGAGGGCCGGCGCGTCGTTAACGCCATCTCCGACCATCATCGCCGACCGGTCCTCCGATTGGATCGCCTCGACGGCGTCTGACTTGTCCTCGGGAAGCACTTCTGCCCTGACGTTTTCGGGATCAATACCGACGTCTTCGGCGACTGATTGAGCCGTTCGCTGGTTGTCCCCGGTGATCATCATCACGTCGATACCTCGTTCTCGAAGCGCGGTGACGGCTCCTTTCGATCCCGGTTTGACCGTGTCAGCATTGGCCACGATTCCAGCCAGTTCGCCTTCGACAGCCACGAGCATTGCGGTCTTGCCGTCGTCTTCGAGGCGTTCCATCGTCTCCGTGGCCGGGGCGGGATCGATCCCGTTGTCGTTTATCAATTTGCGGTTTCCGACTAGGACCTCTTGCCCGTCCACGGTGGCTCTGATCCCGTGTCCCGGCACGTTTTCGAACTCGGTCGATTCTGCCACATCGAGGTCTCGATCCTGGGCCCCCGAGACGATCGCCTGGGCGAGTGGATGTTCGCTCCCACTTTCGGCCGCTGCTGCAAATTCGAGCACTTGATTCTCCAACCGGTCGCTGGGAGTAGGCGAAGTGCCCCGCTCAGCGGCGACTTTCCCACCATCTGGCACCGTCGACACCTCGTCGAAGCTAATGACGTCAGTGAGCTCCATCGCGCCTTCGGTGAGGGTTCCCGTTTTGTCGAAGACGACTGTGTCGACGTCTTTTGCGCGTTCGAGAATGTCTCCGCCCTTGAAGAGTACCCCATTTTGAGCACCGATCGTCGTTCCGACCATTGTGGCTGCCGGCGTGGCGAGGCCCAATGCACAGGGGCAGGCGATGAGCACGGCAGAGGCGAACACCACAACCGCGAATTCGAAGACCGAGATGGTTCCACCCGCCGCCACCGACCCGCCGCCGACCAGTCCCCAGAGGGGGAGCCACTCGACGAACCCAGCGATGGTTTCAGGGAACAGGAACCAGATCGTCCCCCAGAGGATGGCGTTTGCGATAACTGCGGGAACGAAGTAGGCGGAGATTCGATCGGCGAGGTTCTGGATGTCGGGTTGCCGGGATTGGGCAGCTTTGACCGTCTGGACGATCTGTTGCAGTGCGGTTTCCTGGCCAACACGAGTGGCCTTCACCGTGAGAACACCGTTCTCGTTGATCGTCGAGCCGACGACCTCGTCGCCCTCGCCCTTTTCGACTGGGACCGATTCTCCGGTTACCATGGACTCGTCGACCGCGGATTGCCCGCTCACGACAACTCCATCGGTCGGGATTTTCTCACCGGGACGGACTTTGAGGAGATCGCCTTCCTGCACGTTTTCCAACGAGACAGTTTCCTCAGTCCCGTCCGGACCGATGACGGTGGCCGTCTCGGCTTCCATCTCCAGCAGCTTGCGGAGCGCATCACTTGCTTGCCCCTTCGACCGGGCTTCGAGGTAATTACCTAAGGTGATGAACACCAGGATAAGCGCTGCCGTATCGAAATAGACGCTCCCGGCGACCAATCCACTCAGGACTGCAATGGAGTAGAGATATGCTGTCGAGGAGCCGAGCGCGATGAGGACGTCCATGTTAGCCCGGCGGTTCGTGACGATCGCGGAGTAGGAGTTCTTGTAAAAGGGCCAGCCCAGGATCGTCTGGACAGGGGTGGCAAGCAGAAATTCGACCCAGCCCAACTCAACCCCAAAGACGGTTTCAGGGACGACCGCGCCACCGAAGAGAAATTTGTCTGCCAGAACGAAGAGCAATGGCGCGGATAGGACAGCGCCGAAGAGCGTCAGTCGGAACTGTTTTCGAATTTCGGCCTGTCGAGCGACATCTCGAGCACTGGCCCCCGATTCCTCGTCGGAATCGGACTCCCGGACCGGTGAATACCCTGCATTTTCGATGGCTGAATACAGCGACTTTAGCGAGCCGTCTTGGGGATTGTACGTGACTTCGGCTTCGTCGGTCGCGTAGTTTACCTCAGCACGAAGTACCCCAGGGGTTTTCTCCAGTGCCTCAGCGTTTGCCTCAGCACAGTTTGCACACGTCATATCGGCGATCCCAATCCGTCTCGTCTCCGAGACCGCCCCGTAGCCAGCATCTTCGATTGCTTCGTAAATTCCCTTTAGCGTGACTGACTCGGTATCATAAGTCACGCTTCCCTCGTCAGTCGCGTAGTTGGCATTTGCCTCGGTTACGCCGGCAATGGAATCGAGTGTGTCCTGAATCGTTGCCGAACAATTGGCACAGGACATGCCGGTAATATCGAGATGCGCTGTCCGAGTACCCATGTGTGTACTAAAGGAGGGGCTGGTTCTTTAGGCAGTTTACTGCTTTCGAAACATTGGTTTGCAGGTCTGTAATTTTCGTTTCCAAACTCATGATTGCACACTGAAGCCCAGAAACTCGTTTCGGCCCAGGGACTGCCGCCGTGGCTAGTACCAAAACGGTGTGAAACGAACCGATGTGTCCCGTAGCAGTCTTGAAACACGGTATTTCGAGTCGATTGCTCCCAGCCCCGGGAATCCTTGGAATCGAAACGGCAACTCCCTCCAATCGGGCTCCACTAACCGTTATTGATGCGTCGCGAAATCACGGTCACCGGAATGAGTTGTGGACATTGCGAACAAAGCGTCGTCGAAGCGCTAGAAGCCCTGGATGGAATCGAGAGTGCATCGGCGGATCGGACGACGGATTCGGCGACGGTCGAGGGAACCGCTGATTCGGCGGCTCTTCTCGATGCAGTCGAGTCGGCCGGCTACGAAGCCACACTGTGAGCCCGCGGCGATTTTGCGGACTCCACGGCAGTTCGAAGCGCTGAGCTGGGCAATCTGATTTGATGCCCCGGTCGGTTTTCGGTAGGCTCAGACCGAACTAGACACCTGGGAGAACATGTTCGGGGCAATCCCCAATTCGACTCTCCCTGAGTGATTTGTATGGTCGAAGAAACGATTGATCTTCGAGATGTTCCGCCGCAAAAGCGACACGGCCTCGTGATGGACACTTTTGAAGCCCTTGATAGTGAGGGAACACTCACCCTGGTCAACGATCACGAGCCACGGCCCCTTTTCTATCAGATGCAGGCGGAAGTCGATACGTTCGACGCTGAAGGGTATTCGGTTGAGGAAAGAGGGACTGAGGAGTTTGTCGCCACGCTCCCAAAATTGTGAGGCACGGTACCAAATAACGACCTGCGTCCCACCGGTCTTCGCACCGTCTTGTGAGTGGTAATACTGTCCAATATACTAAAATTCCAACTATTATTTCCGTGCTGATTTATAGGCTGAATTCGACTTCTATACGGCTTCTAAACCGAATATACTGGGTTGCATATATACCTTTATAATAAAGAATCAGTCATATACCTGTCGACGTACTATACGAGAGTATGGATAGTGCTATCCAATTACCGATCGCTGCCGCGGATCGGGAGCGAACCAGTCACACGAACGGTTCCGGTGGGCAGACACCGAACCGTGTCGCTGACCGAAGAGGTGGTTTCTGACAGATGCGAACTCGGACTGTCGCGATACTTCTGATACTGCTGCTCGTTCTCGCTCCAACGTGGTTTGCCGCGGTTCAAACCTCTGGCGAGCACGTGGGCGAGGTGGAAATCGACACGTCAGAAACCGATATGCGACCTCTCCAAACGTTTCTGGCCACACCCGCGGAGTTCACGCCCGCGCAAGTCGGGGTTGTGATCTGGATTGCCCTCGGCCTTCTGGGGGGCCTTCTCGCAGTCGTTCATCGAGCGATGCACGGGTCTGGAGAGGCTGAACCGGATGTAACTACCGCCGACGCGACCAGTCCGTGGTTTCAGACCGACCACCGGTGGATCGCAGAGTTCCAGTCCGCTGCCGAAAGTGCGGATGGACTGTACGTCATCCTGGGTTTGATCGCGGCGACAGTGGCCTTTGCACTTCTCGCGATCATGGAATTCACGACGCTGGCCCGAACCCAGTACATCGGGCTCTACGTCGGTGGACTATTCTTCACCCTCGGTGGGGCCACAGCGGCCTATTCCGCGTGGTTCCTGCCACACGTGACTGTCGCGGAGGAACGATATCATGGCTGACAACGAACACGATCCGGACTCGACGGAGAGTGGGTGGCAACGACGGGATATCGCAAAAGCAGCACTGGGAGTCGGTGGCCTGTCGACGGTTCTCTCACTGACCGTTCCCGCAACTGGAATGACCGAAGTACTTTCCAGAGAATTCACGGGGGCGGTATACGCCGATGGAATCTATCTCGTGGACGAAGACCGCAACCGGGTCAGGCCGGGCGCTCTCGAGATGGGGGCCAGAATGACGGTGTTTCCCGAGACCCACCCAGGGGTTGCCGACGCGCCGACACTTCTCGTGCGCAACGAAGAATCAGCCTATGCAGAACCAACCAATCTCGCCTTCACGGTTGCCGGATATGCTGCGTATTCGAAGGTGTGCACGCACGCAGGCTGTATGGTTGCCGAGGTCGAAGAAGACGGCACACTCGTTTGCCCCTGTCACTTCGCGAAATACGACCCGACGGCTGGTGCCGAAGTGACGGATGGGCCGGCACCTCGGGCTTTGTCACAGCTCCCAATCACCTTGTCCAGTGACGGCTTTTTGATGGCGACAGGAAACTTCGAGGGTGCGATCGGACCGGGGGGTGAGTGATCGTGGGCGCAGGATCGTGGCTCAACGATCGCTTGCACCTGGACGACGAACAGGGCTTCCTCGGGAAGGCGTTTCCGGCAGAGGATTCGTTCCTGCTGGGCGAAGTGGCGCTGTTCTCCTTTGTCACGATCGTCCTGACTGGCATCTTCCTCGGTGTCTTCTATGAACCAAGCACGGCTGACGTGCTCTATCAGGGCGTCGTCGACCAGTTCCAGGGCGAGGAACTTCCGGCCTCGTTCGTGAGCGTGCTCCACATCACCTACGGCGTTCCCTTTGGGATGTTTATTCGGCGACTCCACCATTGGGGTGCCCACTTGTTTATCGCCTCGATCGCCCTGCACATGATGCGGGTTTTCTTCACCGGGGCGTACCGGAACCCGCGAGAAATCAACTGGGTAGTCGGCATGCTTCTGGCCGTCCTCGCAATGGGGGCGAGTTACACCGGGTACGCACTGCCCTTCGACGAGTTCGGCGCGACGGCGACGGGAATCGGATACAATCTCGCCACCTCTGTCCCGGTGTTGGGGGATTTCATCGGGGAACTCGTCTTTGCAGGAGAATTCCCCGCCGCGGGCACTATTCCACGGCTCTTCTTCTTGCATGTATTGGTCATCCCATTGGCCATCATCGTGTTGCTGGCTGTGCATATGACCATCCTGGTGCGACAGAAACACACGGAAGGAGATCGATCGGCAGCAGCGGCAGCAGCGGCAGAGGTTTCCGAAGACGACGATTCAGTGGTGCTTGGTCTTCCAGCCTATCCCAACCAGGCAGCGGTTGGGGCTGTGGTCTTCCTGTTCACTGCGGGCACGCTTTCGCTCCTTGCGGGATTCCTTCCCGTTCATAATATCGTGGCCTATGGGCCGAACGACCCGGCGAGTACGCCAGCCGTGGTGATGCCGGATTGGTTCTTGATGTGGGTCTTTGGGTTCCTCAAGGTCCTGCCCAGTTGGACGACAGTTCACATCGGGGCCATTGAACTAACTGCCGAGTTCTGGGCTGGCATCCTCTTCCCCACACTTGTCATCGGTTTGGTGGTCCTCTGGCCGTTCATCGATCGAAGCGCGGAACCGACCCACTTCACGGCCGATCCATTGGACGCGCCGAGACGGACTGCTGTGGGGGTGGCAGGGATTTCGATGATCCTTGTGGCCTCGCTTGCGGGCATGAACAACCTGTTTGGAGGTGCGCTGGGCGTTTCCACGACTGTCTTGAATCCCTTCCTCCTCTGGGGCATCATTCTTGTGCCGATCGCCGCAGGGATCCTGACGTACGTCCTCTTGGGCGGTCGATCAGGGGGTGGGACCTGATGACGGTTGAAACCCCGGCGGTATCGAAACGCCAGTATCGGTGGCTCGATATTGGCACGAAACTGGGTGGTGTGGCGCTATTCGCTGCCGGACTGGAGGCAGGAATCATTTCGGCTCCAGGCCTGCTGCTGGTATTCACAGGGGCCCTGCTGGGAGTTAGCACTGTTTTCATCACGGAGGAGACCTCATGAGCAACGAACAAACTGACAGCACATCGACGAAGCGACGTGACTTCCTGAAAGGAATCGGGGCGGCCGCCGCTATCGGGGCGACCGGTGTCGGGACGGCCCAGACACTCTCGGAAATGGACCGCCTGCAGGTGGCAGAAGATCCGATCGGGAACTATCCCTACAGGGAGTGGGAAGACCTGTACCGGGACGAGTGGGACTGGGATTCGGTCGGACGAAGTACCCATAGCATCAACTGTACCGGCAGCTGCTCCTGGGACGTCTACGTCAAAAACGGACAAGTATGGCGTGAGGAACAGGCGGCAGATTACCCGCGTATCAGCCAGGACGTGCCGGACTCGAATCCGCGTGGCTGTAACAAGGGCGCCTGTTACAAGAACTACGTTCACGGCGCAAAACGGGTCAAATATCCCCTCAAGCGGACCGGTGAACGCGGTGAAGGCAAATGGAAGCGGATCGACTGGGATACCGCACTCGATGAAATCTCGGAAGAAATGCTCGATACGGTAGTGGAAGGAAACTACGACGGAATCGATGGGTTCACACCGATTCCGGCGATGTCACCGGTTTCGTTCGCGAGCGGGTCGCGGCTCCTCAACCTGCTCGGGGGTGTCAGCCATTCCTTCTACGATTGGTACGCTGACTTGCCACCAGGCCAGCCAATCACCTGGGGCCACCAGACGGACAATGCCGAAAGTGCGGACTGGTATCACGCCGATTACATCATCGCGTGGGGGTCGAACATCGATATCACACGGATCCCCGACGCGAAGTACTACCTCGAGGCAAGATACGACGGCGCGAAAACAGTCGGGGTCTTCACTGATTACTCCCAGACAGCAATTCACTCCGATGAGTGGATTTCACCGGATCCGGGGACTGATCCGGCTCTGGCACTCGGGATGGCCCGGACCATTGTCGATGAAGGCCTCTACAACGAAGCCCACCTCAAAGAGCAGTCCGACATGCCTCTTCTCGTCCGGGAGGATACCGGGAAGTTCCTCAGGGCCTCGGAGGTACCAGGCGTCTCGGGCAACGAGAAGGTGATGGTCTTGGTTGACGAGGACGGGACACTGCGAAAAGCACCCGCCTCATTGGGTGATCGGGACGCCAAGTACGATGCTGACTCGACCATCGAACTCGACTTTGACCCCCAACTGTCAATCGACCGCACCGTCCAGACAACCGATGGGTCTGTCGCCGTGAAGAGCGTCTGGGAGAATCTCAAGGAGGAATTAGGCGACTACACACCCGAGGCCGTGTATGACAAAACAGGCGTCGGCAAAGAAACGATACAGAGAATCGCAAGGGAATTTGCCGAAGCCGATCGGGGCAAGATAATCCACGGCAAAGGAGTGAACGACTGGTACCACAACGATCTGGGTAACCGCGCAATTCAGCTGTTGACGACGCTAACAGGTCACATTGGGCGCCGCGGAACCGGCGTGGACCATTACGTCGGCCAGGAGAAGATCTGGGCGTTCAACGGCTGGAAGAATCTCTCGTTCCCGACCGGGAAGGTCCGGGGCATTCCAACCACCCTTTGGACCTACTATCACGCGGATATCATGGAGGAACAGCCCGAACTCGCAGATCGGATCGAAGAGTCACTTTCGAAGGACTGGATGCCCATGTATCCGGAAGAACGCGAGGACGGCACCCGCCCGGACCCGAGTATTTTCTTCGTCTGGCGGGCGAACTATTATAACCAGGCGAAAGGCGGTGCGGCCGTGCGAGAAAACCTTTGGCCGAAACTGGACTTGGTCGTCGATATCAACTACCGAATGGACACGACGGCCCTGCACTCGGATTACGTCCTGCCTTCCTCCTCGAACTACGAGAAGGACGATCTCTCGATGACGGACATGCACACCTATGTGCACCCGTTTACGAAGGCACTCGAACCGCTGGGTGAGTCCAAATCTGACTGGGAGATTTTCCGGTTGCTGGCCGAACGGATACAGCAAAAGGCCCAGGAACGTGGGATCGACCCGATCGACGATCGTTCGTTCGACCGCCAGATCGACCTCCAATCCGTGCACGACGATTATGTGAAGGACTGGATCACGGGCGAGGCTGAGGCCCTCGAGACGGCCCGCGAAGGTGCGGACTTCATTCTGGAGAACTCAACGGAGACAAATCCCGACGATGGGGGCGAGATAACTTTCGAGGACACGGTCGAACAACCCCAACGGTTCGAAGCGGTCGGTGATCACTGGACCTCGGACTTGGAGGAGGACAAGACCTACACACCGTGGATGGACTTCGTGCAGGACAAAGAACCGTGGCCGACGTTTACCGGCCGTCAGCAGTACTACATCGATCACGATTGGTTCCTCGAACTCGGCGAGGAACTCCCGACCCACAAGGATCCGATTGACGAACAGGACCCGGAGGAGTATCCCCTTCGGTTCAATACCCATCACCCGCGGTATGGGATTCACTCGACCTGGCGGGACGACAAGTACATGCTCCGGCTCAATCGTGGCGAACCGGTGCTTTACATCCATCCCGACGACGCCCAGCGGCGTGGAATCGAAGACGGCGACCGGGTCCGGATCGAAAACGAGGCCGACACCATCTCGGGGATCGCCAAAACCTACCCGAGCGGCCAAGAGGGTGTCGTCAAGATGACCCACGGTTGGGAAGACTATCAGTACGAGGAAGGTGGCAACTTCAACACCGTCGTCACGATGATGATGAAACCGACACAGCTCATCCAGTACCCCGAGGACACTGGCGAACACTTACATTTCTTCCCGAACTTTTGGGGTCCGACCGGTGTCAACAGCGACGCGCGTGTGGAAGTGAGGAAGAAAGGAGGTGATGGTGCATGAGCCTTCAGGACCTCGACACGGATTTGGCGGCCGGTGTGGACCACCAGATAGCCATGGTGATGGATCTGAACAAATGTATCGGCTGTCAGACCTGCACGGTCGGCTGCAAGACCACCTGGACCGAAAGTGAGGGCCAGGAGTACCAGTACTGGAACAACGTGGAGACACGGCCAGGGCAGGGGTATCCCAAAGATTGGGAGGAGAAGGGCGGTGGCTGGGAATCAGCCAACCGGTCTTCGGTCAAAGACGGCGATATTCCGGCCAAGGAGGAGTACGGCGAAGCCTGGGAGTTCGACTTCGAGGCAGCGGTCTCGAAGCCGGATACCGAGACATTGCAACCGAAAGGTGAAGACCCTGAATGGGGCCCCAACTGGGACGAGGACCAGGGTGCAGGAGAGTATCCCAACTCCCATTACTTCTACCTGCCCCGAATCTGTAATCATTGCACCCATCCGACCTGCGTCGAGGCCTGCCCCCGACAGGCGATCTACAAGCGCGCCGAAGACGGGGTCGTGCTCGTGGATCAGGAGCGCTGCCGTGGCTACCGATACTGCGTCGAGGGATGTCCCTACAAGAAGGTCTACTACAACGCGGCCAAGAAAACGTCAGAGAAGTGCATTTTCTGCTACCCGAGGCTGGAAGGCGAGGGTCCGGACGGCGAGGTCCACGGTCCTGTCTGTGCCACCGAATGTCCAACACAACTCCGCCTCGTCGGCTATCTCGATGACCAGGACGGTCCGATCTACAAGCTGGTCGAACAGTACGAGGTGGCTATCCCACTCCATCCCGAGTACGAGACTGCGCCGAATATCTTCTACATTCCACCGTTTGACGCGCCGCCGCAGATCGACGAGATGGGAGAAACGACCGATATCGATCGAATTCCCGAGGAATACTTAGAGGACCTGTTCGGCGACCGTGTGCACCAAGCGCGAGAAACGCTTCAGCGTGAGCGCGAAAAGGTCAACCGTGGCGGATCGAGTGAAGTCATGGAAATCCTCACGAGCAACAATCCTGCTCAACAGTACCGGTTGGAGGTGTTCGACTCATGACTGATAGAACCGTTGCTATTCCGGCTTTGGGTGTGGCATTGGTCGTGCTTGCTTCGGCAGTGCTCTTGCCCGCACTCGCCGCAGGCGTGCCGGCGAATCAGGTTCCGGTGAGTCACCAGCCCGATGCAGGCGAGGAGCTGTCGACACCGGGTGGTGCTGCCTGGTCGGATGTCGACAGCCGTGAGATCCCGTTGACGAGTGCACCATCCGGATTGCCTGGCGCGAACATCGTCGCCACTGAAGCGGTGACGGTCAAAACTGCGCATTCGGATTCACAGCTGTACGTTTGGATGCAGTGGGACGACGAGACGAGTAACGCAAGCGAGGCGTCACTGGATGCGTTTACTGACGGCGCCGCTATCCAGGTTCCGGCGAACGTCACGACAAGCCCGTCTGTGCAACTTGGGAGCCAAGACACGCCGGTCAACCTCTGGTACTGGAGCGCGGCCGACGGTGCCGAAGAAGCCCTCGCTGGCGGCTACAACCCCGGCAGCATCACGGAGATGGAAAACACGACGATCGAGACGACAGCTCGGCACCAAGATGGGACGTGGACGGTTGTCGTTGAACGGCCACTCGAGACGGAAGACGATGTTCGGGCTGACTTCGATCTGGAAACTGACGTCGATATCGCCTTTGCCGTCTGGGACGGTGCAAACGCGGAACGATCCGGCCACCACAGTTACAGTGAGTGGTATACGATTCCGCTTGGCCCCGAGGACACTGGACCGACGGCTCAGTACTTGCTTTGGGCGGTTGCTGGTGTCGGGATCGTTATCGCATTGCTGATCGCCGCGGGGGCCTGGAGGAAGCAGTAACACAATGAGTTCACCAGCAAAACCAACGACTGAGTCAGTTGATGACAACGCGGCCGTCGCTCGGGGAACAGTCTACGGTACCCTCGCCAAATTATACCAAGAGCCAACTGAGGACCTGTTCGAAGCGCTGGCTGACGGAAGCCTTTTCGAGGAACTCGAACGGCTCGTTGAACGGACTGAACTGGATGTCGAGGTTCCGTCGGTTCAAACCACGGACGATTACGAATTGCTCTGTGCCCGATTCAACGATCTGTTCGTCGTTGGCTATCCGGACCCGGTTATCCCACGGCACGAATCCGAACATGTTGAGACGCCGTGGAACGAGGTCAACCTCGATCTCACGCGCGTGTATGACTACTTCGACGTGGAGATCGACCAGTCGGAACGGGAGCACCACGATTTTCTCGTGATCGAACTCGAATTTGCGGGGTATCTTTCCCGGCTGGCGTCGACCGGCCAGGCTGACGCCCGGCGAGCGAGGGCCGATTTCCTGGACCGGCATCTCAAACCCTTCGTTGACGGCCTGGAGGCAGGAATCGAAGACGAGGTGGAAACGGGGATCTACGACGACGTGGTGGCATTCACAGCGGACTTCGTCCGAGCTGATTATCAGAACCTCACCGAAACCCTGGAGGCCGAACCGTAATGACAACGCTGACCGCTCGCAAAAGTGACTCGGTTCCGCCCGATCCCGGGAGCTGGAGCCTCGCTTCCGTGAAAACTGGCGCCGGATTGATAGCACTCCTCCCGATGCTGGCGCTTCTGGCATTCACCGTCGGAACGAACACACCGATCGGCCCGCGGCTCCCGATGGGATCGATCGGGGCCCCGATCGAGGCGGCCGCGCTCGCAGGCCCAGCTCTTGGCGCGCTTGTCCTTGGATTGACATCCGAGTCATCGTTTGTTCGGGTTGGAATGCTTTTCGCGGGTGTCTTCGGGGCGTTGTCACTCGTCTCGCAGTCGGCGATGGGTCCGGCGACAATCGCGATCGGCGCTGCGAGTGTGGTTGTCGGACTCGATCAGGGTCGCTCACGGACGGGGTGGCGAAGTCTCGCGAGGCTCGCCGTCACGGGTGCCTTCGTCTTCGGCATCGTGGTTTCGATGCTCGCAGCCCTTGGCTTTGAGCCGGCACTGACCAGGGGGCTTGGTTCGATCGCCATTGGAGTCGCGATCGCTGGGACGCCCGCGTTTACAGGTTTCTCCCGCCGGAGTGTCTTTGTCGGACTTCTCGGAGGAGCCATTGTCGCTGGAATCGGGTTGGCAGCACCTGTCATCACAGCCGCAGTGAGCCTCCTTGGAATGGGGGTCATCGGGCTTCCGCTGCCGCTCCTCGTTCTTGGCGCCATTGGGGGTGTGTCGGCAGTGGCTGCTGGCCTGGAACACCGTGATGCACCGCCGGCCCTGGCTGGCGCGCTTGTGCTTGTTGCTGGTGTCCCCGCGACGATTCCGTCTGCCATCTCACTGCTTGTTGCACTTGTGCTGTTCACGGGGGCCGAGAGCCGATGACGGATGAGTCCCAGCGACGGGATGCAGTCGGGGCCGACGGAAAGACGGATGTGCGAGACATTACCCTGGGGAACGCGGATCCGGCGGATTATTCCGCGGCAGATATCGGTCCCGTAGAAGATGCCTCGCTCGACAGCTTGAAAGAAATGCTCGACTCGCAGGACGCTCCAACTCGCCGACGTGCTGCTCTCGCCCTGGCACGACGGGAGCCACCAGATGCAATTCGAGACAAACTTGCTGATCTGGCCAGGACGGATTCAGACGACCAGGTTCGGCAATTCGCCATCGAGGCACTGGGGAAACTCGACGGGGACCCCACAGTGGCAATCGACGTACTCGAAACCGACGGGGATCCGTGGGTACGGGCTGAGGCAGCCGTGACACTCGACCGACTCGCTCGTGAACAGTATTCGGATCGATTCGAGGCAATGCTTTACGACGATCACGAAGGGGTCCGTCGAAACGCGCTCATTTCACTGACCAGAATCAAGGGGAGTGACGTTCGGGAGCACCTGTTCGATGCTCTCGATGACCCGAGTGACCGGGTTCGAGAATGGGCGGTCAAACTCATGGGACAGTACGACGACGATTCTGTTGTCGAAGATGCCTTAACGGCGCTCCTCGAGGACGAAGCCGAAACCGAGATCGTTCGCGAGACTGCCGCCAGATCGCTTGGTGCCCGTGGTACTGACGTCGAGGAACTGCTTGAAGAGGGGACTGGTACCGCTTCGGCCGACAACCACATGCTCAATCAGGTACCGGATCGCTAAGAGCGACGCGTTGCAGGAGTTTTCCCGGGTTTCGTCTGCAATTTCTCAGTTTGCAATCTGGATTAGCTCCACATTGGTTCCAAGGGACTATCGAGCAACTGATCCATCTTCTGACAGCGAGTTCGACAAAAAGACCGTACTTTTATCACTACTGACAATACTGACCGGTGGCTTACCGGTGGGACATGATGGCCTTCCTGCTTATCGGTGCTAAATGTATTCGATCGCTGGTTATCGGTGCTACCTTTATACCGTCCGTGGGGCACATGTTCGCGATAACCCCTATTACGCTGTCCATATAACGAAAGGAATGATGCGCATGCAAACGCTCTCGCGAGGGAAAGTGGTCCAATATCTATCCATACTGACATTAGCCGTTACGGTCCTCACTGCGGTGCCACTCTTCCTCGCCTATCTGAATGGAAACGAGGGGTTACAATTCATCACAGACATCCACGTCTGGATCGGTGTGATCTGGGTTATACTAGCAGCCAGTAATTTCCTCGTTTTCAAGCGACCGCTCTTTCAATTTCGTCGATACCTCCCGGATTAAATCGAACACAAAGTTCGAACGGCTGCCAGGAAATTCACCGGACGACGTATTCACATCTACGGCTCGAGCGCTAGGGATGTTCCGTCTCTAGGACCCAGGTATCGGGGCCGTGTCGATAGACCTGGAAGGTATCGAAGACGGCCTCTGTATCCCGTTCATCGAGCAACTCGACGAGATAGCCCTTTACCGGGGAGGGGTCACGATCGCTCAGCATGACGAAGGGCTCACCCGATTCTAAGGCCGTAAACACGGTTGCAACGCGGCGTTTTCGCTCCTCGACGGTATCACCTCTCACATCCAGAGCTTCATCTGGAAAGTCCGGAACCTCGACAGCACGAAGCCGCTCGCGAACCTGATCGATCACCGGTTCAAAGCGGGGAGAAACCGACCCGATAGACGGCATCGTTTGGAGGTCCCGATCGAACGGTAATTCTGCGAGAACTGGGACGTTCAATGCGTCAATCGAGGTGTCGTCATCGAAAAGAGGGTGTTTGTCCCCACAGGTAGGACACTCGAATTGGGCCATATTAACGACGGCGCCCAGCACGGGAATATCGTCGTCGTGGAAGAGTTCGAGCGTTCGTTTGGTGTCAGCGACGCTCGTCTGAAACGGTGTCGTCACGAGGACTACCCCATCGATAGGTATCTCCTGGATGGTGGTCAACACCACATCACTCGTTCCGGGTGGCAAATCCACCACCAGCGTATCAGGCCTCTCCCAGGCGATGTCTTCGAACAGGTCTGAAAGTGCGTCGTGAGCCATTGCCCCTCGCCAGGCAAGTGGACCACCCTCTGTTAGAAATCCCACACTCATTATTTCCATACCATCTTTGGAAATGGGAATCGGACGATTATTTTCGTCCGCCCGGACAGGACCTTCGACGGAGAGTAATTCGGGGACGTTTGGCCCGTAAATGTCGGCATCGAAGAGGGAAACATCTTCTTCGGCAGCCAGGCCAGCGGCAATTCTTGTCGCAACGGTGGATTTCCCGACCCCCCCTTTGGTACTGGCCACCGCAATGATCGTCTCGATTTCAGAGGTCTGAATTCGATTGTCAGTTTTCAACGACGGCTCAATGTATGCGCTCGAAACCCCATCGACCGCCCGAATCTTGTCCAGAAGGGTTTCAGAGAAGCCACTCTCACCGTTCGGATCGAGTCGTTCGATGTCCGCCTCGACGGCGATGGTGCCATCTTCGTTCCGGATTCCGTGGACAATGTTTTCCTCGAAAACGTTGCCTTCGAATTGCGGTTGCTCCAGTTCTTCCAAGATTATTTCGACCGTTCTCGATAGCTCGGTATCTGCCATAGAAATACGTCGCAAGGGCGGGTAATGAGTTCAGTGTCTAGCCAGGTCATTGATTTGTCATTTGTGGGGTCGCCCAACTATGACACAGAAATTTGTAGGCGAAAATTTGTATTGACTGAAATTTGAAGAGTTGTGTACCTAAACTAACACAGTCCCCAATCATAACCCGAAAAGTACGAAGAGAATGATCCAACCCGATTATCGGTTACCACCCTCCGGACCGAAACCCGTTCGATACATTCTTCTTTACTCCGTGTCCTGTTATTGACAGCGAGACGGTTTATGTTCGGACTTCCCACTCATCTCAACACCCGGCTCAAACTCTTCGAGAAGGTGTCTTTGCTGCTGGTGGTTCTGGTGGTGGTGGCTAGTGTCAATATCGGCGTGATTTATACCTATCATCAGCAGGCCGAACAGGTGGGTAACTCAGTCAACATTGCCGGCCAAGAGCGGATGCTCAGCCAGCGAATGGCACGCCTGGCAACCGACGTGCAACAGGGCGAAAACCCCGACAATGCTCGGGATCGTCTCCAAATCGCGAGCGTTCGGTTCGAAGAAAACCTGGCGGCTCTTGAAGGGGGAGGAACGGTACCGGACCTGGCATTGAACCCCGATGCCGCTGCAATAGCGGATCGTCCCCAGGTGACGCTACGCGGAGAGACGCTGACAGCCGCCCCTGATTCCTTGGACCCCGAATTGGCCGCCCTTCGATCGTCGTGGGACACGTATCAGCCTCACGTCGAGACGGTTCTCACGGCTGACCCGAGCACTGCGGAATTTCAGGAGTCAGTGCAATACGTGAACCGCCAGAGCGACGAGTTACTTTCCCGGAGTGATAGCGTTACCGCGGAGTTCGCGCTGGTGCTCCGGGAGCGACGGGGGGTTCTTGTGCAGGTGTTGCTCGTCCTCTTGACTGTCGATATCGGTGTTGCATTGGTCGGTGCAGTTGCTGCACGGCGGTATCTCGGATTGCCAATGGCGGACATTGCACGGGTCGGTCAACGATTAGCGAGAGGCGAGACCGAGCCTATCACTGACATTGGATTGCCGATCGATACATCCCTCCCCGAACATCAGCAACGCTCGGAATTAGCGCAACTCTCACACTCCTTTGAAGCCGTCCAGTCCTATCAGGACACGGCCTCGAAACAGGCCCAAGCACTTGCGCGCCGGGATTTCGATGACCCGGTGTTGGCAGAACGGATTCCGGGCAAACTCGGTCGCTCGCTCGACCAGATGCAGACCGATCTGCCGGGATATATTCAGGAACTCAGGACGACAACTGAGAAACTGGAGGCCCTTATTCGGGCATCGCCGGCAGGGATTCTTATTACGGGCCCTAAAGGACAGGTCAAACGGTGGAATCCCGCTGCCGAGGACATGTTCGGATGGTCGGCCGATGCAGTCGAGGGGGCGGCGAACCCGGCCATCCCCGACGGGGATCGAGCCGATTTCAAGGAATTGCTCTCCACGGCGATCGTCGATGGCCCGATTTCCGGCGCCGAAAAACGGTGGCAGACCAAAACGGGCGACCCCGTTGACGTGAGTTTGTCAGTGGCACCGGTTCCTGGCGGTGAGGAAACCTTAGATGGGGTGATGATCGTCGTCGAGGACATCACTGACCGAAAAGAACGGGAGCGGACACTCAGACAACAGCGGGACGAACTCGAAACGCTCAATCGAATCACTGACCTGGTACTAACGATCACCCAGGAACTGGTCGAATCGTCGGATCAGGACCGGATCGAACGGACGGTGTGTTCCTCGCTTACCGAATCGGAGGTGTACGAATCGGCATGGATCGTCGGACGGCACGGGAGTGATCCATTTTCGGTGCGGACCGCTGCCACTCGATCTCAAATCGAGACTGGGAGTGAAATCGACCAGTCTCATGGGTTGTATTCGCTCGTTTCTACGGCGTTCGAAAGCGGTCAGTTGCAGTTCGAGACCGGCTTTACAGGCCCGGTCTTCGAGGGAGTCGCATTCGGTGAGAACAATCGCGATTTTGCAGCGATTCCATTAGCGTACCGTGAAACTGTATTCGGTGTTCTGGTGGTGGCGACAGGCCGTGAATATGCCTTTTCCGACAGGGAGGTATCCGGATTACGGACCCTGGGGAAGACAGTTGGCTTTGCGATCGACGCCATCACGGACAAGAAACTCCTGTTTGCAGATACGGTCGTTGAACTGACTTTCGAGGTTACGGAGACGACCTTGCCGTTCGTGGAACCGACAACTGGCCTGGATTGTCGGCTCTGGTTGGAAGGAACCGTTGCCGGGACCAAGCCTGAAACCCTCGACGCCTACATCCGGGTCGAAAACGTATCTTTGCAGGCGTTTCTAGACCGGTTGGAAAATGAGCCGGGTATTATTGAAGTATCCCCGATTATGACGGAATCCGAGCCCTACCGGGTCAAAGTCTCCTTCGGGGAGGACTCGAAACTACAGCAATTCTCCCAGCGACAGGCTCGGCTCCAAGCCATTGAATTGGACAAAGGGAGTGGGACATATACCTTAGAAGTGCCCCGGAACGCCGATATTGAAACGACGGTCGGACTGGTTCAATCGATCGATTCGAACTCGGAATTCATCGCGAAGACCGAAGCGGAACGACAGGCTGCCCTCGGTGCTGAAAGTGGTGTGTCGGTTCGTGAGGTGCTCACCGATCGCCAGTTCGAAGTCCTCAAGTCTGCGTATTTCGCCGGGTACTTCGAGTGGCCACGGAATAGCACGATTGAGGACATCGCTGCTGATCTCGATCTAGCCGGTTCGACGGTCAATCACCACCTCCGCCACGCGCAATTGGAACTTGCGGAGTTGCTGTTCGAATCCGACGGTGGTCGCCTGGATGAAGGGACTTGAAACGGCCTCATAGTCTCTCCCCACGCCTGTTCTCCTATGATGGATCAAATTCCGAACCAATTATGTCATTTTCAGCGGGATTTTTCGTTTATCGATGTTAAGATAGCTAGCCCCTAATTTCCCGCCCGGTACAGATAGCTAGACAATACCTTATCGTCGATTCCGGTCCCAGTGTCCACTATGCAATGGAACAAGCAAACCAGATCCGAGCCTAAAGAGACGATAATTGGGCTCGGAAAACCGAACAAACCGCTCTGAAAATCCATGGCTACACAACAACGACAACAGCTTGCTGTCGGGGAAACCGCCGGGGAAGACCATGGACGAACTCGAGCCGATGAGCTCTGGGTTGAACTCGAGATCGATCGCAAGGCTACGGTGTCCTGTCCAGCAGCAACGTACGGAAACGAGACAGTGGACGGTTCGATCCAGCTGACAGGCACCGAGTGCCATGCCACGATTCGATTTGCGGACGAATCGACACCCACAGAAGTGGTGACGACTCCCATCGATGACATGTGTACGTGCAACATCGTGTGCAAGCCGGGCATTACACCGTCGGATCTTCTCATCGAAGACGGCTCGTTGATCATCAATGCCTTCGTGGATTCCCGCGATACGTTGCTTGCGCTCTCCGATCGGCTCCGTGAGAGCGAGGACGAATGGCACTTACGTCGCCTCCAATCAGGCTCCGAATGGTCGGGGTCGGAGACAGACCAAACCGACCAATTTCTCGATGAGGTTTCACTCACCGAAAAACAACGGGAAATCGTCCACGTCGCCGTCTCTAAGGGCTATTACGCCAATCCTCGGGAAGCGTCTCTCTCAGATCTGGCCGAGGAAGTGGGTGTGACACGGTCGGCGCTTTCTCAACGGCTGAATGCCGTCGAAGCGAAACTCATCGAAACGCTCGCGGTGGAGCTGTAACCGATGGAAAGAATCGGCAGGGGACCGCCCTGCGGAATCCGCCAATGGATATGTCCGAGTTCAACGTGGCTCTTGTCAGGATGTGGTAGTAATGGTTGAGGAAACCCAGGAAATCGGCGCGTTTTTCGATAGAGTCGCCTCGAACCGTGTCGCCCCAGCAAGTGGATCCGTGGTAGCTTTGGCTGGCGCTGGTGGGGCAGCGTTGGTCGAAAAGGCAGCAATCCACACGCTTGAAAACCGGTTGGGAGCCGACTCGGAGAAGGAGATGATTCGGGACGTCCGACAATCAGTGCGAAATCATCGGTCAATACTCCTGTCGTTGGCCGCTTCGGACGCAGAGGCCGTGGATGCGTTGTTCGCTGGAGCATCCGACGAAACCGACCAAACGGTGTTGGAGCGGGCGACAGGGATTCCGCTCTCAATAGCTGACTCGTGTTCCAGCATCCTCGAAGACTCGCTTGGTATCATTACAGCCGTAGATGGGGCGGTTGCGCCCGATCTTTACAGCGGATTGTGGATAGTATACAGCGCTACGCTTGCAGCAGTTCGAACCGTCGAAACCAACCTGGAACTGATCGAGGATTCATCCCTCCGAAGCCAGTTCGAAGCCCGGAAAAATACAGTTCTCCAGGACCTTGCAACAAATGTCGGCGAACTTGAGGCAGATTCATCCATCGATTTTGAAGTTTCGGCCGACCGATCGCCCGAATAGTGGGAAAACCGTTCTAAGAAACCATTAGAGCCGAAAATGGCTTTTCACCCGTCACCGATCCATCCGAATTCGTCGTTTTCACCCTCAGCAACCCGTTTGAATTCGTGGTTTCTACCGTCGGCAACCCATTCGAATTCGTCGTTTTCACCCTCAGCAACCCGTTTGAATTCGTGGTTTCTACCGTCGGCAACCCATTCGAATTCGTCGACCTCACGGTCACCACCATCAGTAACAACTGTATCTCCCTGTGGGTGTTTTTGCTCCGTCATCGATCCGAATCGGTCCCAGACAATCAACGCAGCCGGCAAGATGATCATCGAGGTCAGGTAAGCATAGATGATGCTGAGTGCAGTGAGGATACCGAACGTTTGGAGGATGGGCGTGATGGCTATCCCAAGAATCCCCACACCCGCTGCCGTGGTAAGCATACTTCCAGTCAGTGCGCCACCCGTCCCACGCATTGTGGGATACAGGGCGTTGTATACTGACGTCGTTCCCTCGTACTCCTCGATGAAGCGGTGGACGAGGTGAACCGAGTAATCGACACCCATTCCGATGGTGACTGCCAGAAGCGTCGCCGTGAGGGCGTTAAATTTCATGTCGAAGGCACGCATGGTCGCGAGGACAAGTGTCACCGTCAGCAAGATGGGCAACAGGTTCACCAGCCCTAACATCCACTCCCGGAAGAGGAAGTGATAGACCAGGACGAGGAACACGGCCGTAATCCCGATCGCTGCGAGCAAACTGATGATCGCGGATTCGTAGATCAGCCCCGCGATGTCGGCAAAGATGACGGTGGTCCCAGTCGCTGTCGCATCACCACGAAGTCTGTTTTCCAGTAGTGTCCCTGCTGCGGAGACCTCTGACTGAGTTGCATCACTTTCCACGTCGTAATAGACCACGGTCTGTCTGTTCGAATCGGAAAGATAGCGCTCGACAGACGCCTCGTGGGGTGAGTCACGAAGTGCCGCATAGATCGCCTCGAGGTTGTCATCGGGAACTCCATTCCCGTCCCGATCATTTCGAGCGACCAATATGGCGAACTCGGGGGATTGGGACGCATACGTGTCGATCACGGTCTGGATACTCCTGCTTTCGGTGCGGACACCGGACTGCTCGATCGCTGACGGGGGAATCGAGCCGGCTTGATCGATCAGTTCGAGGCTGGTATCGCCTGTCATCGGCCGTTCGTAATAGATCGTGAGTGAATCCGAACTGGAGGGTTCGAAGTTGGCTTCGAGGAAGTTCGTCGATTCTGTCACAGTGTACGTCCCGGTTCCAAACGGCTCAGGCGCGTATTCAATGTAATCGGGAATGTCCTCGGGCGGGAGGAAATCCTCGTCCGAGAAACTGGTTTCGACGCCTGCTCCGTACCCCCCGGCAACGATGCCGGTGAGCAGAACACCGACGAGAACCAGCTTTGGTGCTCGTCTGCCGAATACGATGCCAGCGGTCAGCAACGGTTCGAGGACGCTGCCGTCCTTTCCGATCGGACTCTTGACCCCCGTCTGTTGGGTCTCTTCGCTCTGGGATCCGAGTCGTTCTCTGAGACGCTCCACGAGCACTTTGATTGCTGGTAGGTAGATGCCGAAGACGAGGAACGTGACCAGGATGCCGAGCGCTGCGATGACACCGAAGTCACGGATCGGCGCGAGTTGGCTCGTCAAGTTGGCTGAAAAGCCGAGGACGGTCGTGCCAGTTACGATGCCAAAGGCGACGACTAATTGACGCATTGTTGGCCGCATGGCGGCCGCCAAACCCTCTTTTGTGGCCCGTTCGCGATAGCCGTTGATCACGTGGATGCCAAAGTCGATCCCGACTCCCAGGAGAAGCGGTGGGATCGCAATGAGGAGTTGGGAAAACGCTATTCCAGCCCACCCCATGAGGCCGAACGTCCAGACGAGGGCCGTCACCAGGGCGAACACCCCGATCAGGAAGTCGAACAGATCTCGAAACGCGAGGAAGAGCAGCCCCAAAATCAACAGTGAAGCGGCTGGCACCACGATTTGTAACGAATCGACGATTATTTGTCCGAATTCTTCGGCGATGATGCCACTCCCATACACCGTGAAGTCTCCCTCATACGTCGTCACAATATCTTGGAGTTCCAATTGTGTCTCACGGAACGCACTGTCAGCAGTGACTCCGACAGCGGTCTCATCGCGTCCAGGCACCTCATGTGAAAAGACACCAATCGCGGCAGTCGCCCGGGCCGACTCGGAATTGAAGTCCTCACTCAGGAGTTCTCGGAATTCCGGGTTTTGCTCGGCGGTCTCGACTGCACCACCAATTTCTGATGGCGTCGCTCGGTCGATGACCTGGTGTTGGGCTGTGAGTGTGTCGGCAGTGGGGTCCAATTCTCGTGCGATATACGTCGCTGGACTCGACGTGTCCTGTACTCGCAACCCCGACCTGGCGCTGACGCCCTCTTGAACGTCGAGCATTCGGACCAGGGACGCTTTTGACAGGACGTTCTCGTCCCGGTGAATCACGAGGGTGCTTCCAGTCTCGACTGCAAACGGCGACCCGAACTGTGCCTGAACCTCGTCGTAACTCTCTTGGGCCGGTGAGGCCTCGGTGAATTGTCCCGTTCCCCCCGACATCGAGACCTGCTGGAGGCCAGCCCCGAATGCACCCGTGAGTATCAGGAAGACGATCACGACAGTACCGGGGCGGTCGACGACCAGGCTGGCTATTGTCGCTGCGAACCCGTTTGATTCACTCATCGTGGCTGCGACGCCTGTAAACGACCAGTGACGCAAATCCGAGCCCGGAGATCCCGATCCCCGCTGCCCCACCCATGAGGCCGTTCCTTGGAACATCGACCGATTGGATAGACGCGGTCACGCTCTCCCAGAACGTGGTCCCTTCGATGACTGTAATCGGAACATCGTAGGTATCGGTGAGTAGCGTGTCACCGTCGGGTTGGTCGTACTGGAAGTCCAATGAAATCGGATAGTCCTTCATGAGGGTGGTTCCAGGGGCAGATACTTGGAGGGTGACTGTGGTGGATTCACCCGGCTTGAGTTCGCTGATGAAGGCCGAATCGTCGGATATCGATATTGGCGCGTCCGTATAGGCTTTGGCGTTCACCGAATTGACGGTCTCCGAGTCGGTGTTAGTCACCCCAATCGTGATCGTCCCGGTTTCACCAGCGGCAACCGTGGTGTCAACTGTCTCGACCTCGTAGACAGGTTGTTCAGGCTTGACGTCGACTCGGACCGTTTTCGGATCGGCCCGTTGTCGGTCACCATTAGGGTCTTCGTATTCGAAATGAACAGTTAATCGACGGTCCGTCGGAGTCGTCTCCTCGTCAACTAAAATTTCGTATGTGGCCGAGGCGGATTTTCCTGGGTCGAGGTCACCCACGGCGACTTCGGTCTGGGTGGGGTGTAACGAGCGGTCGCCAGTTTCGAGTATCACATTGCCGCCTTGTATCAAACGCGGACCGGTGTTTTTCACGGAGACAGTCACTGTCCCGTCTCGGTCAACGCGGAGATCTGCACTCGTTTTGTTCACTGTGAATGACTGTTCCCGAGTGACAGAGACGGTGCTTGCGAGGGGTGTCGAGGGTTTTCTCGCACCGTCAGCGTCGTCGTATTTGATCGTACCAGTCACGGGATACTGATCGGGCTCAGCCATCTGGCTTGTAGTGACACTATAGTGGAGTGTTCGGTGTTCTCCAGGCTTGAGATCCCCAAGCGAGCGAATTCCGGATTGAGACCCTTCAAAGGTGATAACCGGTGTCCGTGACTCTATCTGAAGCGTAGCATCCGTCGCCAGTTCAGAACCGATGTTTTCGACGGTCACAGACATTGATCCATCCGATTCGACATTAACTTCCGACGTTGTCTCGATGATTTCAAAGCGGGCACGGTCGGAGACGGTCACCGCGAGGTGTCGAGTGGTCGTTTCCCGTTCATCGCCTTCGTATTCGTAGGTAATCCGGACCGGAAGGGTGTAGGTCCCCGAATCGACGTTTTGAGGAACGTCGATCATGAATGCTGTCTGCGTGGACATTCCATCACGAAGCGTTCCGAGGTTTCTCGAGCTGGAGGTTACGGTGAACGGCGTGGCCCCTTCGAGTAATTCCACATTGACGTTTGTTGCCTTCTCGACTTCCTCATCGGCGTCTTCGGCGTCGTTGAGCACCGTCACGGAGAGGGACTCGGTCTGACCTGGCGTGACGTAGCGTTCGGAGACAGTCGTTTCGAAACGGGGATCCTCTGTCCCAACGGCAATCCCTGGGCCGAGCGCAAGGCTCGCAACCATCACCACGACCACCAGTCCTGTAAGACGAGACATGTGGACCTGCGTTCGGGCCAGTTGCTGGAATGGATTATTGGGAACATGTGGCGGTAGCCGAACATGGACGGGGGTATTTATAAAGGCAAGAGCGTTCACCTCTATTGTAGATGCCAGGTGTCGAACTAACGATCGAGATGCCTAAGGATTCGTGGATCGGCCAGATCACGGATTCGTTTTCCGAGACGGACTTTCGAGTCCTGACAATACTCGTGAATGAAGGAAGCGGACATGCAGTTTTGGAAGTCGAAACTACCGAACCAAGTGCGGTTCTCGGCAGTCTCCAGTCACGAACCGAATTGGAGACGGTCGATCTGCTCTCAGTGGACAGTACTCGTGGCGTTTTTCAAATCGAAACTCGGGAAACCAGCATTCTCGAACCGTTTCTTGCGGCCGGAGTCCCACTCGAGACACCGATTCATATCACGAGGGGAATCGCCACTTGGGAGTTTACCACCTCACAGGACCGACTTTCGAATCTCAGCACACATCTCCAACACTCCGGATTGGCCTATACTGTGGACCGGATCGGGACTGGGGAACCAGAGACGGCGAATCGCCCCGGCTTGACCGCCCGTCAGGAGGAGGTGTTCGAGGCCGCCCACCGCGCCGGCTATTTCGAAATTCCGCGCGAAGCAACAGTTCGAGATGTTGCCGAACGGACCAGTGTAAACAAATCGACGGCCAGTGAGACGCTCAGACGGGCCGTTCGGAATCTCGTCGAGTGGTATGACCCTGCCGAGACGTAGAGTCCGATTGGTACTCGGACTGTCCGTGAAAGAGTTCCGGGCCAAGTGAGAACGAAAACACGCAGGAGCATCGCTTCTGATTCTCCGAGTCCCTTAAGCGAGCGAACTCTTACAGTTCATTTGGATGGACTGATCGCAGATCTGAAGGACCGAAAGGGACCGGTGCTCCAATATAGGGGCTGTCGATATTCAATCCGATCAATAGTATCCCCACTGCAATAATCGAAACGGGCGATGCTGTTATTTACACCGTATCAGAGCCACCGACGACTGATTCCACTTTGGGCACTACCAGAAAATGATTTGTGAGGAAGAGCCCACCCACCACGGCGAACGAAATCGGACCGTTTGCTTCTATCCTAATCCTCCCAGATCGCTGTATACGCGGGGTCCTCGCCAGTACTTTCATACGCATATCCACGCTCCTCAAGCATCGGAAACAGGTGCTGTGGCTGTCGGTCGTTGATCTGAACAAGGAGCCCAGCGCCATCCATCGACTCGAGGGTTCCGAGGGTTTCTTGCAACGGTTCGGGCGGTGGAAGGTCTCTGACATCGACTTCGGTCGGCTCGCTCACTGCTGGGACATGTGCCTCTTCTAGTAGCCCGTTGTATTCCATGGCGACCCATTGGGCAGTCTCACTATCAACGATTTCCCCGAACATATTCGATTGTGACGACCTCCAACTTTGCCGAATATATTCGGGGGAGGAACTTCGGCGTCCCCCGGTGGAATTAGCACAGCGATGCATCTAACTGCGGGTGAGGAGAATGAAGCAGTGACGGAACGAGATTTTGCCTTCTGATTATGCAACCATCTACCTCTGACCTGGAAACCGACCAGCAACCACCAGTATCACTCCCGTTTGCTCATTTTCTGGCCGGAGCGGGGTTGTTGTTACTCGGTGGCGGCGTTGCCAGTCTTGGACCATTGTTCCTCCCAATTCGGGCGAGCAGTGTCGGTACCCTTCATCTCCTCCTCGCTGGATGGCTTGGCCTCACGATTATGGGCGCGATGATCCAGTTTGTTCCCGTCTGGTCCGGCACGAAATTACACTCCGAACGCCTTTCACTCGTGAGTTTGTGGCTGGTTCTGATTGGGGTTGGTGGGGTGGTTGCCGTATTTTTCACGAGTGCATACGAGTGGTTTCCGCTGACAGCGGGTGTCCTTGTGGTCGGATTTTGGCTGTTCGGGTACACGATAATCCGGTCATTGCCTCCGGTGGGGGAGATGGACATCACCGAGGCCCATTTTCTCGTTGCGGTTGGGGCTCTTTTGGTCGCGACTGTCCTTGGCTGGCTCCTTTCCAGTGATTTTGCGTTCCGGTTTCTGGAGCCACTCCCATTCACCGCACACGGCTTGCTCATGGCCCATCTAACTCTCACTGTCTTCGGGTTTGTTTCGCTCACCATCGTTGGGGCACTGTATCAACTTGGGCCGATGTTTACCCAGGCGGCCCCCAGTCAGTTGGATACCTCCCTTGCCCAGGTAGAGATGGTTGCACTGCCTGTGGGTGTGTTTTTGCTGTCCGGCGGTCGATTGTTTCAGTCCCTCATTTTCGCACGACTCGGCGGATTTCTCCTCCTCACGGGAATGGTGGCTTTTGCTCTGGTGCTTATCCGCCGTTTGTGGGCAGCACAAGTTGACCCAGGCCCAATGCTCCGGCGCTACTGGCTAGTTGCCCTGTCAGTTATTGGGTGGGTAGGGCTCTCGATCCCGAGGTGGCTTGGCGATCCACTCTCCTACTTTCTCCGATTTGGCAGTCCGCAGGGGACACATCTCCTCTTTGTCGGATTTTTCACGTTCACCGTAATCGGGACCTTCTACCACGTTGTCCCCTTTATTATCTGGTTTCACCAATACAGCGACAAACTCGGATACGAACCAGTCCCAATGATCGACGACCTCTATCATGCGGGACTTGCACGGGTCGAGTTCTGGTTGCTCGCATTCGGACTGGTGACACTGTGGGTTGGAGAACTGCTTGGCGCCCAGACGTGGGTCCTCGTTCTCGGTGGGAACGTTCTCGGAGCGGGGGTCATCATGTTCGCGTTCAACATGGGCCTGGTCGTATGGCGGCACCGTCCAGAAACAATCCTTGAAGTCATCGCGCTGATGACGTTTCGTCATCGAGAGCCAGCGAACTGACGGGGTGTGAGTCGATCACTCCGTTGGTGTTAACTCGGTCAGTTTCTCGTTCACTGCCTCGCTGTGTTGGTGCATCGGATCGATGCGGATTTCCACGGTCTCGAAATCGTGCTCCTCGGCCTCTCCGTTCCAGGCTCGATGTGCTGCAGTCGTCAGGACTGAACTTTGGGGGCAAAACGGTGTGGTCGGCCTGAACTCCGCGATGAGCCTCAAATCATCCGTGACCGCGTACCGAAATCCGGCGTTTTGATGCCGGTGGTCGAGGTTCAATTTTGCGAGATTGTATCCGAAGGTGCTGTCATAGACGCCCCGCATTTCGAAAACGTCCCTGGCGATCTTGTGCACCCGAACGTGCTCCGATCCGGTCAATAGCTCGTACTCGCTGAGCGCCGGTCCAGGTTCGGGGATGTGTTCGGGAACGAACTCATCGTATTCGTCGAACCCGTGTTTGACGTCCGGTTCGCTCTTGAAGAGTCCCATGCAAATCGGTAGGAGTCACGTTCACGTGACAGGAACCCCGAACATGTTCAGTTTGGCTGACTTACTGAAATTCACTCATAGACTCTTCATCAGAGAGGAACTCGCCGATGATTTTCCCTTCAGCCCGCTGCAGCGTTTCACTACACGTGGACTTCGCTATGTCGGCTGCATCGGCCACCTCTGTCAGGGTTGCGTTTCGTGGTGAATCGTAGTAGCCAGCATCGGACGCTGTTTTGATCAACGAGAGTTGTCGATCCGTCAGGAGTGTCTCCGTTTCGAGGGTGTACCTGATCTCCTCGACTGTATACTGGATCTGGAACGCTGAGAGTTCCTCTCCCAATTGGGAGAGCCGCTCCTGAGAGGTTGTGATCTCCCAGATCGCTTCACCGTTCTGCAGTTCGAAGGGCATTTCCAAGGGGATTCCGGAACCGACGATCGGAAAGAGAAGTGTCGGTTCGGTGGTTTCGAACTGGACTAACCCAGTCTGGTTTTCTCGGCCCAGGACGTTCAATTCCCGTGTTTCGGGGACGGATTCGAAGGCCGAGAGGACTTCGTCTACCATTGCGCCGGTTATTTCGACGAGGCCGACCCCCGTTTCGTCCCCAGAGACCGCAGAGAGAATTCTGAATTCCGCGTTGGGGTAGTCTCGGGTTATCGCTCCGATCCAGAGCGTGTCCGGGATTGTGATCGTCAGGGTGGCTTGGGGCATACGTGGAATCGGGGGTAACCGGGCTATCCCCGAATATGTTCGGAACACATCAGCTCTTGGGATAAATCGCTATCGGTCTACCGAACAGGTTCGCCAAAACCTATCAAGGCCCTTCGTGAGTGGTCTGGATATGGAAACAGTAACCGTGAAACGATCCTTCGACGCGCCTGGAAGTGCTGTGAGGGATTGTATTCTCGAGGATGTGCCTGCGTTTATTCGTGCATCCGGATTCGACAGGGTAACCGTCGATGGAACGTCGTATAGGGTGTCTCGAGATATCGGGATTGCAACCTTCGAACTCACTCTTGATCGAGTCGAGAGTGAGCGGCTCCTCGAATTCGACCAAGTTGAGGGGGTTTTCGACCGGATGTGGACTGAATATCGCCTCGAAATGACAGTGGAAGGCTGTGAGCTCATCGCAACAACCGAATTTACCTTGGGGGGTGTTCTGGCCCCGGTGCTCGATGGTACGATGATCAAAACCCAACGGAAGCGGGAATTCGAGCTCCAGTTCGATTACGTCGCTTCACAAATCGACGCAAAGCACCCTGCCTGACCAATCCATCTCGGAGTCGGCGGCCGGTCAGTCGACTGTTGTTATTACAGGCACAAACGGTCGATGGAGGTCGTTCGGGAATATGTTCGGCCCTGCACTCATAGTTAGGCAAAGATTAGCCCGAGACATATGGGTCCGCCGAGTGAAGTCGACACGGATCAGCGACCGTTCGTTCTCATTTGGGAGGTGACACAGGCTTGTGATCTCGAATGTGAGCATTGCCGAGCTGATGCCCAACCCGATCGCCATCCATTAGAATTGGACACGGTGGAGGGCAAAGCGCTTCTCGACGAGGCTGCTCGATTCGACGAAAACCAACTCGTCGTTCTCTCGGGTGGTGACCCGTTGGCCAGGGATGATGTGCCGGAACTGATCGAATACGGGACCGATCTGGGCCTTCGAATGACGCTCACACCAAGTGGAACGTCTTCTCTCGATCCGGCCGTCATCGACGACCTGGCCAATGCTGGATTGAAACGACTCGCCGTGAGTATCGACGGATCGACCGAAGCGGCCCACGATACGTTTCGGGGCGAACCTGGGACGTTCGAACAGACACTGGATGCCGCGACCTATGCGAAGCAGCAAGGCATCCCCCTGCAAGTGAATACGACAGTCACCCAGGAGACAGTGGATGATTTGCCCGAACTTGCAGATCTGGTCGAGGCACTCGGTGCCGTTCTTTGGTCCGTCTTTTTCCTTGTGCCGATCGGACGGGGCCGGATTCTCGACCCTGTCAGTCCCGAGCGGGCGGAGGATGTGATGAATTGGCTCCTTACCCAAGCGACGGAGCGTGACTTCGGCGTCAAAACGACTGAAGCCCCCCACTACAGGCGCGTTGCGATGGAAACGAACCGTTCAGCCGAGAAACCGGCGGCAAACACGGACTTGATCGGTCGGCGGGGCGGCGTGCGGGCTGGGGATGGGTTTGCCTTTGTGAGCCACACCGGGACCGTCTTTCCGTCCGGCTTTTTACCATTGTCTGCAGGCTCAGTTAGGGAGACATCGCTGGTCGAGTTGTACCGGGACAGCGAGCTTTTCCAGTCGCTTCGCGACGAGAACCTGTTCCGCGGCAAATGTGGGGCCTGTGAGTACCGTAACGTCTGTGGCGGTAGTCGGTCTCGCGCGTATGCGTATACGGGCGATCAGTTAGAGAGTGACCCCTTATGTCCCTACGTTCCCGAAGGGTACGATGGTCCGCTTCCGAACCAAGTGCTTGACTATGAAGAAGGGGTTGAAGCCGATGACTGATTTTTCCTGTCGAATCTGAGTTGGGGGGTGGGGGGTTGATCGGTGGACTGTACTGAACGTATTCTGCGACCCACAACTCGATACGGTTGACAGATCCCCATCTGAGAGGTCGAACATGTGCGGCTTTCTTCTTTTGCCCCGTGAAACCCTCTATACCTTTATGGAAACTGCCAACGTAGACAGAAAGGGTCAATCAACGACGACGATAACCGCTCGGTGTACGGGCCATATCTACGATGCAGTCGGACAGTCTCGCTTCGAGTATGAGTTCGAGGGAACGACGTTATCCGACTTTCTCGATTCGTTTTTCGAGGAATACGCGGTCGAGGACCTTGTCCTTGCAAGTGAAGAAAGCGAGGAAGCCTCAAGCGGATGGGCAAAGCCGCCCGAGAAGTTGCCGGGAACGTGGAATCAAAATCCAGATGGCGAACGGGTCCGCCGCTATGCCCGCGTCACTGTCAACGGTCGGTTCAACGAGCATCTCGGTGGCTTTCAAACACAGTTGGAGGACGGTGACAGAATCGGGTTGCTGTATCCGTTTGTATACTGTTTCTGACTAACCCAAACCCTGTCGATGGCATTCTACCTGCGGACTCCGCAATTAGATTAATAATCTTGTCCAGTATATTTTGATATATGGGTGGAATACTCGTTCCAGTCGACGGCTCGAAACACGCCGAAGATGCACTTGAGTACTCGATTAATCACTTCTCGGACGAGGAAATCACGGCGCTGCACGTGGTCGAAATCCCACAAGGGTACTTCACGGCGACTGCACCCGATCCCGAAGACATTCCGCAAGTGGAGGCCCACAAGGAAGAGGCAGAAAAACTCCTTGATGATATCGAAGCGAAGGCGACTGAGATGAGTGCGGTAATCGAGACCGACTTCGAACTCGGGGATCCCGAGGACGTGATTCTTTCCTACGCGGAGGAAAACGACATCGACGAAATCGTCATCGGGAGTCGGGGGATTTCAGGTGTCGGTCGGATCATGTTTGGAAGTGTGGCCGAGAAAGTCGTCCGTCGGGCGGAAATCCCCGTGGTCGTCGTCCATTAGGTGGACGGCTTGGTCCCGCAACTACATCTCTCTGGACCCGCCGCTCGCTCAAACGAATTTCCGTCGCCACTCAAGCGATACTCTCGGCGAGACCGACGGCACCGGGGACATGCGGGTCTTTCCCC
>NZ_JAZKRK010000013.1:0-53017 GCF_036626455.1 Halodesulfurarchaeum sp.
ACTCGAAACCTTCGACCAGTGCCTCGATGGCCTCCGATTGGTCGCCAGCGGGGTCAAAGGGGGCGTCCACCCGAAACGGCCGGTCCAGTTCGGGCCGGTCTGGGGCGAGTGGGCCTGCCGTATCGCTCATTACCTGGATTTAGACGCCCAGTAATTTACATCCGGCCCAAGCGGAGATTCCGCTGAGTGTTTATCGTAGCGAGCAGGTGACACGGCGAGACACGGCCACAGTGTGCCACGCCACCGGGAATCCCAGCGGCCGAGGATTCGCCAGCAGTCTGCGATGACTGGCCGGAGTTGCCTCGCTATTTTCGGGCTGTGGCCGGCGGTTCACTCACATGGGCTGGGTTGGGCCGGTTGTCCCTGATAAACAATGGGCCCGGAGGTTTGCCGGCAGCGAGTCGCTCCCAACGTGTGACTTTTGTACCACCGGGTAAAACAACCTGGTAATGAAACGACGAACGTTTCTCAGATCCGCCGGTGCGGCCGGTGTTGCGGCCTTTGCAGGCTGTGCTGGGCCCAGCGCTGACACAAATAGGACGACGACAGGAACGACAAGCGGGAGTGATGCCCTGTCTGGGACACTTAGTGTCGCCACCTACGAACCCTTCATCGACGCCCCCAGCGTGAGCCCAGGCAATTGGATCAAAGAGCACTTCGAATCGACCTACCCCAATGCGACAATCGAATGGCTCACACCGGATTCGGAACTCAATCACTTCGTCCAGCAAAAACAATCAGGGGTCGGCGTGTCCGCAGATGTCTACGTCGGCGTCAACGCCGACGATCTGGTCCGGGTCGACGAACAGTTGGGCGACACGGCGCTCTTTGACCCGATTGCGAGTGGGCAACTCTCGAACGGCGATTCGGTCATCGAGGACTTGCGTTTTGATCCGGGCGGGCGGGCGATCCCCTTCGACACGGGATTCATCAGTCTGGTCTACGATGCAGGAGCAATCGAAACCCCGGAAACCTTCGCGGATTTAACCCGGCCCGAATTCGAGGACACGTTGCTCCTCCAAAACGCCCAGACGAGCGATCCCGGTCGGGCGTTCCTCCTTTGGACGATCGCGAACCAGGGCGAAGCCGAATATCTGGACTATTGGCAGTCCCTCGTTGACAATGGAGCGCAAATCCTTGGGGACTGGAACGCGGCGTATACGGCCTACTCGAACGAGGAACGGCCGGCAGTCGTCTCCTACTCGACCGACCAGGTCTATGCCCATCGGAATGACCAGGATATGGAACGCCATCAGATCGGCTTCCTGAACGACCAGGGCTACGCCGTGCCTGAGGGAATGGCCCGCTTTGCCGACGCGGAGAATCCGGAATTGGCCACCGCCTTCATCGACTTCATGCTCTCGGCGGCGGTTCAGTCCGAGATCCCAGTTCGGAACGTCGCGTTCCCGGCGACGACAACCGCCGATCCGCCGGCAGACTTCCAGGAATACGCATATCGACCGCCGGAAACGGTAACCCACACCTACGACGACCTCGTCGGGTCGCTGGATAGTTGGGTCGAAACCTGGGCCCAACAGATCGCAAGTGGGTAAGACAGGTGGCCAAATCAGGGATGTCCCGAGCGGTCGACCGACTGCCGACGTGGTCAGGCGAGTACCTGTTGCCAGCAGCGGTAGTCTCGAGCGCGGCCATTCTTCTGGTAATGTTTTACTACCCCATCGGGACCGTGTTCGCCCAAGCATTGGGTGGAACGGTCGAGGGGACGGGGCCGATTGTTGCGGTACTCGGTTCGGAGTTCTACCTTGGAGCGGCAAGTGACATCTTTGCTCGTCCCGGGGCCGTTCCAGGCGGTATTCTCGACTGGGTGCGGGCCGGCTTTCCATCGATCGAGTTCGGGCTCATCGGATTTACCGTCTACCAGGCCCTGCTCTCGACTGTTGCGAGCCTCGCCCTCGGCCTTCCAGGTGCGTATCTTCTCTCCCAATACTCGTTTCCGGGCCGGGACACGCTCCGCTCGCTCACGATGCTTCCCTTCGTCCTGCCCTCTATTATGGTGGCGATCGGCTTCGTTGCCATGTTCGGGGACCAGGGAGTGTTGAACGACGCCCTCGGACTCCTGGGCCTTGGCTCGGTTTCGCCGATGTACACTCTGGAAATCATCGTCCTGGCCCACGCGTTTTACAACGCACCACTCGTCACGCGCATCGTCACTGCGGCGTGGGAGGGCATTGACCGTCGGATGCTCGAAACCGCTCGTGGGCTGGGGGCCGGGCCGATCCGCTCGTTTCTCGACGTCACCCTCCCCCAACTCCTTCCGGCAATCCTGACCGGAGCCCTGCTCACGTTTCTCTTCACGTTCATGTCTTTCCCCATCGTGCTGGCTCTCGGGGGGTTGCAACTGGCCACCGTGGAAGTCTGGCTGTACGCCCACGTCCAGCAACTCGAACTGGCACAGGCCGCTGGCCTGGCCGTCGTCGAGACGGTGATTACACTCTCGTTGACCTACGCCTACCTCCGATACGAGAGCGGCCAGGGCGGTCTCTCCGGGCTTGGTCGCGGGCCGGACCGAAAACCGCTCTTCGGCTCGCTTCGGGACCCCAAACGGATCGGATTACTGGCCTACGGTATGATCGTGGTGGTGGTCTTCCTTGGCCCGCTTTTGAGCATGATCATCGAGAGTGTGACCGGGCCGTCAGGGCTCACGATTGAGCACTACAGCTTCCTCCTCGAACGGCAACTCACCGGCGCCCCGTTCCAGGTCAAGCCCCTGCCAGCGATCGTCAACTCCCTGTTCTTTGGCGCTGCGACCTTGCTGGTTGCCGTGCCCATGGGAGTGACAGTGGCCGTCATCGAATCGAAGCGGTTCGTCGGCAGTCGGGTGTTAGATGCAGTGCTCATGGCCCCGCTTGCGGTCAGTGGGATCGTTCTCGGACTGGGATTACTCCAGGGGGTCGTGTTCGGAACGGAACTGCTGGGGCATCGGATTGCCGTGACCGGACCAGTCGCAATTGTGGCGGCACACGCGGTGGCCGCCTACCCGTTCGTCGCTCGAACCGTGTCCCCACTGCTCCAGCGAGTCGATCAGCGACTCCTCGAATCCGCCCGCGTGCTGGGAGCTACTCGAGCGCGCGTGCGGATGGACATCGAAGTCCCGCTAATCGTCCCCGGAATCGTCGCCGGGGCGGCACTGACCTTCGCAATCAGCATCGGGGAATTCGATTCGACGGTCATCTTGGCTGAAGGCAGTGCGAGTTACACGATGCCCGTCGCTGTCGAGCGGTACTTGGGAAACCGAACCCTCGGTCCGGCCACGGCTATGGGAACCGTTCTGCTCGCCGTGACCGCAGGGAGTTTCGTCGTTATCGACCGCGTCGGGGGCTGGTGGGAGCCATGACGGCCCTCGAACTGCGAAACGTCTCGAAGACCTTTGCTGGCGAACAGGCACTCGATTCGGTGTCACTCGCCGTCGAAGACGGGGAGTTTTTCACCCTGGTCGGCCCCTCCGGCTGTGGGAAAACGACGACACTCCGGCTTATTGCCGGGCTCACAGAACCCAGTGCTGGCACCGTCAGGATCGGTGGCAAACCGATGGCCGGAGTTCCGCCAGAGGACCGAAACGTCGGAATCGTGTTCCAGAACTATGCCCTGTTCCCACACATGACCGTCGCGGAGAACGTCGCGTATGGGCTGAAGTTTCACGATCCACCTCGTGGCGTCTCGACTGTCGACCGGGTCCAGGAACTCCTCGAACTCGTCGATCTGGCAGCCATGGGCGATCGAGAGCCAGAAAC
This sequence comes from Halodesulfurarchaeum sp., assembly GCF_036626455.1. Lineage (NCBI taxonomy): Archaea > Methanobacteriati > Methanobacteriota > Halobacteria > Halobacteriales > Halobacteriaceae > Halodesulfurarchaeum > Halodesulfurarchaeum sp. The sequence goes on from NZ_JAZKRK010000013.1 coordinate 3,753, forward strand.
TCTTTCAGGGGGGCAACAACAGCGGGTGGCGCTGGCTCGCGCCCTGGCACCAGGCCCTGAACTCCTACTTTTGGACGAGCCGATGAGCGCACTCGACGCGCGTCTCAGAGACCGACTGCGGCGAACTGTTCGTGAAATTCAGTCTGAGTTGGGCATCACGACGATATACGTAACTCACGATCAATCCGAGGCGCTTGCGGTGAGCGAGCGAATCGCCGTCATGAACGCCGGTCGGGTCGAACAAGTTGGCAACCCCGAGGCCGTGTATCGGGAGCCAGCAAACCGGTTTGTCGCCTCATTCGTCGGTGACAATAACCTCTTCGAGGTGCAATCGGTGACGCGGAGCGTGGCAACTGTCGAAGGTGGTGCAGAGATCGCGGTCGGGGAGGAGGTGGACCCGGGAGATATCCTTGCTGTCAGACCCGAAGCGATGCATCTGGGATCGGACGACACCGTCCTGGAGCCTCGGCTGGAGAGCGTGGAGTTTCAGGGAACCGGCTACACCCTTCACTGCCGCCTGGGAACCCGGGACTTGCTCGTGAAAACTGCTGGACCCCCGACAGAACCGATGCAAGTTGGATTTTCAACCGGGGCGGTGCAGGTGCTGCGAGAGGTCGAACCGGAGCGATAAGGACCGACGCCTCCTCAGGGAACAACACCAACGGTAAGAAGCGTGCCGTAGGTTCGGTAGCGTTCGACCATCGCCGCTCGGGTGTCAAACGATTCGGTCGGGAACTCCTCGGCCGGCGGGATCTCGACCTCTCGGTCCGGGATATTGTCCTGGGCGGCAACGTGTAAACCCGCCCGTTCGAAGGCCTGGCGGTATTCATCGCGGCTCAAACGGGACATCGGAACCTCGATGAACGCTTCCCATTCGTGGGAGTGAACGTTCTCCTCGTAAAAGTCGACGGCGCAGTAAAAGGTCCCTCTTGGTCGGAGGACGCGCTTGAGTTCCGTGAGGACCGAATCGATGTCGGCGTAATAGATCGCTTCCATCGAGAAGGCGTGGTCGAGGGAGTTCGATTCGAAGGGGAGTGATTCGAAGTCACCCCTGAGAAACGCGATCGAACTGTCCTCCGTGTATCCCGCTGCATTGGTCACCATTTCGACGGAGGCGTCAATCCCGTACCCGCGGCCGATCGAACGCTCTCGGAGCGCCCGGAGGGCGTACCCGCTCCCGGTTCCCAGATCCAACACGGCATCGCCGTCCTCGACGGGCATCCGCGAGAGCGCTTCCTTGGCGGTGTGCCAATGACGTTCCTCCATCCCCCTGTCACGGCCGTCCGCAGCCCACGCGTCGAATTTTTCCCGTACACTCATATCGAACCACCGCCAGTCATGCCACAAACCAATCGGGCCAGCAAGAAAACCGCTCCGCCCGATTTATCGATCAGCGTCCTCCGGGTCCTCTCCGCCATCCGAATCCAACGGGAAAGCCAGGTCGGAGTCCTCCGACCCGCCATCGGCCGGAACGGGTCCGGAGCGAGTCGAGTCGCGTGCGGGCGTTCGAGACCGTGATTGCCATCCCTGTTCGGTTCTTGTACCCGAACGGTTCGATTTGGGAGTTGTAATTCCATCCAGGAGCGCTGCAAAAACTACGACGATAGCACTACCATAACCGAGGAAGAGTGTCGTTCCCAGCAGCCCGTCGAAGGACACTGAGGCGGGTTGCAGCCCGCCCGTGAGAAATGATAAGACGACAGTTCCGCCCGCTAGCAGTCCCCCGCCAACGGCGAGTCGTTTTGCCCGGCGGTTGCCGGTGGTCGTCCATGTCGCTCCGATGAAGACGATTGGCGGGACTAGGGCCCCAATCCCGACGGCGATGGATTGGGCCGATTTAAGTGGCGTGCCGACACGCACCAAGATTTCAGTCAGGAATCCAGCTCCACCCACAGCGAGTACGGTTGTGCCCGCGAGGAGCAAAGCGACTGCGCTCCCCGTTCGAAACAGTCGCCTCGTTCCGGTCGATTCCCGGGTCGGCATTCGTAGGTGTCAGTAGCCGGAGGGGGGCCAAATAACCCCGTGTCAGCGTCAGACAGGTGTCTGACGCAATTTTAATTGGGTTTGGGTCAGATGGAGCAGTATGGCATCGGCGGTCAAGTTGTCCGTCCGAACCGGGATCGTCGGGTCCTGGGCCGTCCTCTTCGGCGGCACACTTGTTTTGGGCTTAAATTGGGTTCTGGGCCTTATAAGTGCCAATGGAAGCAATTCCGTCCCGCTGGCCGCTGCCGGATTCCCCATCGTGGCGCTCGCGGAAACGGCACTGATCAACGTCTACAACGGAAGTGCATTCACCGTCTTGATCGGGGTATTGCTCGTTACCGCCGGATGGTATCAGTTGCTTCGATTGTCAGCCACTGACCCGGTCTGAGTTGGTATAAGTAAACCCCTGACAGAGGCTAGTGCTTACAAGGCATCGACGGGTCTCAACGGTATGGACTACGCGCTCGAAATCGAAGGGGCACCACAAACTGTGCCAGCGGGGACGTCGATCCTGCTGGAACACCCCAGTATCGGCGGATCCGATCCCATCGACACGGGGTTTCTCTCGGCGGGTTCGGAGCCGGCACTTGTGGTTTCCACCCGTACCACAGCCCGCGAAGTCGCCGAGAAACTCGACCATTATGGTGTCGATCCCAGGCAAATACACATCCTTGATGCGGTGAGCATCGATCGGGGGTATTCACGACGGGATAAGCCGCGTGTTGAGTTCGTTCCTTCTCCTGACGATGTCGACGGAATCGTAAAAGAAGTCCAACTGTTTTTCGAGCGCGACGACGGTGGGAGCCGGCTCAGTTTTGATTCGGTCTCGGAGCTTGCCTATTACGCGGGCGAATCAGCCGCCGTCGATGGGCTCGATCGACTCACGGAACTGCTTCGACAGCATGGAGCTATCGGGTTGTTTCACGTCTCCCCGGAAGTCCACGACTCGGCCATTCAGGAGGAATTCGAAGCAGCCTGTGACGGTTTAATTTCTCTCGACGAGTCCGGGTCCATCTCGGCGGATTTTGACTTCTGAAAACGGCCGGTCTGGTTATAAGCAAAACGAATACTCCGATTACGACCGATCGGGGCTGTCCGCACCGTCCCGCCACGTTTCCGGAACTTCGATCACGTATTTGCCGTCCTCCCGAAGGGCGACGATATGTTCCTCGCGATCGTACAGTTCCATCAAATTGAGTTCGTACTGGCCCGGTTCGACGATACGAATGCTTTCGAACTGATCGTTGAGTTCAGAGCGAAGAGTTTCGAGGTCGGTATTTGCCGCTTTATTCGGTTCTTCAGCCACCCGACCATCCTCTCGTGGGGGCTCTGTTGAGTCCGGGCTCGAACTAGCGGAACCAGTTTGGGTGTCAGTTTTCGATTTTCCCGGCTGGCGTTCTGAGTCAGTGGGACGTGTTCCAGTTGTCGACCCTCCCGAGTGAAGTTCGGAAACATCCGCGACCTCACCCCTAGCAGACGCCTGGGCCCTGTCTTCGAGCGACTCCGTGTCTGTGGACCCAGTTTCGATAGTCTGTTTTTCTGAGGAATCAGTTTCGGCCGACTGTTCGGACCGTTCCGCCTCCAGTTCGCTCGGTGTGTCATCCGTGGTCTCGCCCTTGTCTTGGTGGGCTGATACGTATTCACGAACGGTCGAGGCCGCTCGACCCATACGACCAGTCACCGAATCCTCCGAAACTGGGGGTTCAGGTGGCTCCGTTGCCTCGGGTTCGTAATCTTTCGGATCGGCCCCTTCGGGAATGTACTGAAACGTGTTCCCACCACAGTTCGGACACCCTGAAAGCATCTCCTTCGAACCGTCGGGAAACGTCGACTGACAGGACGTACATTGGTGGGGCATCGCTATTTCCCCGAAATGAGTGCGCGAATGAGGGTGTCGTCTTTCTGGAGCGAGTGGATCTGATTGGCCGGTCCGATGACGGTAAGTTTCGCATTCGACGGTTCGGATCCGATGAGTCGGGAGAGAAAGCCGCCTCCGGTGGCCGTTTGCTGGGGGAAACTCTCGATTTCGATCCCCGAGAAGTCATCGGGATTGATCTCCGTCATGGTCACTTCGATGAGTTTCGACTCCTCGTCCGGGGTCAGTCCCTCTTCGAGGATGACGATGTTCCCGGATCTGACGTCGTCCAGGATCATCCGGATCTTTTCCATCGAAGTCTTATCGTGCATGCGCTGGCCCGAGATCAACTCGATTTCAACCCCGTCTGCCGAATCGTGTTCGATTCCTGCCATCATGTCACCCGAAGTACGCGGCGATCTTGTCGTAGACTTCGTCCATGTTGTCCCCCTCCAACGCGGAGAGCGGCACCGTCTCGTGCTGGGGGAACGCGTTTTCGATGCGATTGATCTGGGCCTCATCGAGATCGATCTTGTTCGCGAAAATCAGGACCGGCAGGTCCCGGGATTCGATGATACCGATAAGCATCGTATTGACCTGGGTAAACGGGTCCTCAACGGAGTCAAGGACATAGATAACCCCATCGACGTCTTCGCGAAGCCAGTGCATCGCTTCCGCGACACCCTCAGTGGCTTCCCGGGAGCGGCGCACAGCTTCGTCTTTTTCGATATCGTGCTCGAGGAATTCGGTGTAATCGACTTTCGTCGTCACGCCTGGAGTGTCGACAATGTCGATGGTCACCGTCTGGCCGTTTCGCTCGATCTCCACGTTTTCTTTTCGTCGAGCTCGTCGAGTCTCGTGCGGGATGCGGGATTCCGGTCCGATTGCATCGCCGGTCCAATCCCGGGCGATCCGATTGGCAAGTGTCGTTTTGCCAGCGTTCGGTGGTCCATAGATACCGATTCGTTTCGGCTCAGCATCGCTCGCGAACAACGTGTTCGCAACCTGCGAAATACTGTTGCGCAAACTTCCGAGCAGTCCCATTTATGGCCCCTCTTGTACGTCCCGAGGTTTGAAGTCTCCGGACACGCCTATTGCTTAGGGGCCATCCTCTTAAGTGCATGTATGGATTGAGTAGCCGAACAAAACAAACGATAAACCTGTTGAGTGGAGATCGCTACTTTAAGTGATCGTTGTGAGAGTTTGTAACCCACTGTCCTTCCTCCGAGCCAAATCGAACACTCGATTGTAACAACATGGATAATACGTTGTTATTGTCACAAGGACACAGATGCCCAGTGGTATTTTTGATTTAATATGGCAGCTGCAACACAAAATATGAAAAGAAAACCGTGGGATAAAACCGTTATCGGAGTCAAAACGTCCGTTTTGTATAACGAAATAGAGAATGTTTCTTGATTTTCTCTTAACGTTCCACCCCCAACCCCTTGGTTTCCACTGGAAACCAAAACTAACACAAATAAACAACAACCCACAAACAAATAACACAAAAACCCAACATGTAAAAAATACACAATAGTTTATGGTGGAGTTTGACCTAGTTTACGGTTACTGTTATTCAAGACTATACATAAAACTTTTTGTTTTGATGAACGGGTTGTGGTGACGGTGTTTTTCGTCTCCAGTTGAAACAAAGGGGTGGGGGGCTAGTACTGTATGAACTGGCACCAATCCACAAAACAAATCGGGTTGTTAATTATCGCTTACGGAACAATAAAAACAAATACCTCCCGCTTTCACATTTGAGTCCCGACTCACTGAAACAAATCATAATCCAACTCCAAATTGTTCACACCTGGATCACTACTCAGCCTACAACCACATCCCAAGTTATCACTCGTGCATCGAACACCGCTCTCGTATCAATCGACACGGTTTGCCCGGTTTCTGAGCCACGGTGTTTTCCAAAACAACACACTCTGGGCTGTATGGACCGATAGTTTTTTATCTATCCCACACCCCCGGTTTCATCTGCATCAACTGCACAGGGGAGGACCCATTTCGCACACTTCAAATCCATATTTACGGGGTTACAGCCGATCTGATGGGGGGTATGGATTCCTGTCGCACTTGAACCGAAGGGGCCGTTTCACATGGTAGAGGACACCCACGCACCCGATAATGTCGGGACCGAACGCGATTTCGAAGTCGAGCTTGACGAGGTACTGGAAACAGAAACAGAGACCGACCAGGGGTTGTTCGATGACCTCCTCTCGGGGAAACCGATTTTCGAGAACAAGGAAGTCCTCCGTCCATCCTATACTCCCCATGAACTCCCCCACCGGAACGACCAGATCAACAAGATGGCAACGATCCTCGTGGCTGCCCTCCGGGGGGAAACACCGTCTAATATCCTCATTTACGGGAAAACCGGGACCGGGAAGACCGCGAGCGCGAAGTACGTGAGCCAGGAACTCGAGAAAACCTCCGAGAAATACGACGTCCCGTGTCGGGTCGAGTACATCAACTGTGAAGTAACGGACACGCAGTATCGAGTCCTCGCACAGTTGGCAAACACCTTTATCGAGCGGAACCAGGACTACGTCGAAAACAGATTGGTGGACTTACGGGACCTCGAAGACCGGGTGATAGCCGATTCAACAGCTCTGGAGGAGACCGAATACGATTCGAAGGCGGATCTGGAAGCCGAAATCAGGAATCTCGAAGCGGACCGCGAAGAGATGAAACCTGTCCCGATGACAGGGTGGCCCACAGACCGGGTCTACACCACCTTTTTCGAGGCCGTCGATTACGTCGAACGGGTTGCTGTCATCATGCTCGACGAGATCGACAAACTAGTCGAGAAAAGTGGGGACGACGTTCTCTATAATCTGTCGCGGATGAACTCCTCATTGGATAACTCCCGGGTTTCGATTATTGGGATATCGAACGACCTGAAATTTACCGATTTCCTCGATCCGCGCGTGAAATCCAGTCTAGGCGAGGAAGAAATCGTGTTCCCGCCCTACGACGCAAATCAACTTCGGGATATTCTCACACACAGGGCGGAGGTGGCGTTCAAGGCTGAGGTCCTTTCGGAGGACGTCATTCCACTCTGTGCTGCCTTTGCAGCCCAGGAACACGGCGACGCGCGACGCGCCCTCGATCTACTGCGCACGGCCGGGGAACTGGGCGAACGCGAACAAATCTCGGAAATCACCGAAGAACACGTTCGGAAGGCCCAGGACAAGATCGAACTCGATCGTGTCGTGGAAGTCGTTCGAACTCTCCCGACCCAATCAAAACTGGTGCTTTACGCGATCGTGCTTCACGAGAAAAACGATGTTCGGAACATCAACACTGGTGAAGTGTACAACATCTACAAGCGGCTCTGTACGGAGATCGAAGCCGACGTGTTAACCCAGCGTCGGGTGACTGATCTGATCAGCGAACTCGACATGCTCGGGATCGTCAACGCGGTCGTGGTGAGCAAAGGACGATACGGGCGGACCAAAGAGATCAGCCTCTCGGTCCCCGTCGAGGAGACCGAAACCGTTCTGCAGGCTGACTCGCGGATCGGTGACGTGGGTGACGTCTCGCCGTTCCTCCAGGCCCGATTCGACGGAGACCACGGATGAGTAAATCCGAAATCGCTCGATATTGCCAGCCAGACGGTCTCCGCGAGCGCTAATGGACGGTTACCCGACCCTCAGGACCAGGGTGGTCGAAAAGCCGACGGAGTTATTACCGTGACACCACCACCCTCTTATTGATGGTAGCTGGTCCGTTGGGAGGTGTCGAAGACCCCGATTCCCAAGCGATATTCGACGCCTTGGAGGACAGCGACTGCCGTCGGATCATCGAGCACCTCGAGGAACCACAAACGGCAAAAGAACTTTCTGAGGACTGTGATCTGCCGCTCTCGACGACGTACCGCAAACTGGATATTCTCACAGAGGCTTCGCTTCTCTCCGAGCGGACAGTCATTCAATCCGACGGGCATCACTCGACACAATACGAAATGGCCTTCGAACAGGTAGCGGTACATCTAAACGAGGAGCACGAACTCACCGTCGGCATACACCGAGAGGCAGAATCTACTGACGAACGTCTCGAGTCGTTATGGGCGGAGGTACGCCGCGAAACATGAGCGAAATCACTGGGCTTGTTGTCGTATTGAAATCCATCACCGTCGTGCTTGGGGGGTTGATTACGTTGTTCGCCTACCGGGCGTATCGGAGGACGAACGCCATCCCGTTGCGATGGCTTTCGATCGGGTTTGCGACGATTACCCTCGGCGCGATGCTTGGTGGGTTCATCGACCAATTGTTGGTGATGACCCGGGAGTGGGCGCTCGTCATGGAAAGCAGCCTCGCCGTCGTGGGCTTTGCAGTCATCCTCTATTCGTTATACGTGAAGTAGGGCAATCCTGCCGTATCCGGGTAATACCTCCCATTTGTCTTTGTTGGCGGGCCTCCAGTCAAATCTCTGGAGCCAAATGGCTCCGGGTCACACCGCTGGAAGGGCACCGGCCGTAACACTCAATCCAGGCAGTTCCAGTTCCGAGGCTGCAAGCCGGATCCACCCGACCCACGGGATTCGAACGGTCGCTGTTCCGCGGACCCATTCAGGCTCGACGACTGTGCTAATGCCCCGCTCCTGGTCGTAGTAGTTGTTCGTAGTAGGGTTGTCACCCTTCGTAATGAACCCCTCGGACGGGGCCGGGCAGGCGCCCAATTCGGCGCAAGAGTCCGCCTGGATTACGTCTGGATCGGCTCGGTCGTACCAGTTCTCGCCTGCTTCGACGTAGAGATGGGCCCGGTGGATAATTGGGGTGGCCGAATCAGACCCATAGGGTTGATAGACGATGACGTCCCCTGGGCCACCGAATCGGTTGTAGTCCTGTTCCGCGCCAGTTTCTGCAGTTACGATACCCGTTCCCCCCGCGTTGTATTCGGGAGATAGCCGGTCTTCGGCCATCACCAACACGAGATCACCTTTCTGGAGATGTGGGTCCATACTATTACTCTCCACGGCAACAAGCGGGGGCCACACGCCGCTGATCGCAAAGAGCAGGAATCCGACAGCGAAGACGATAAGGATGCTGACCAGCGTATCTCGCAGGAAGGCGATCCACTGGGAATCGGTGTCTCTGAACCAGTTGAAGGCAGGTCCCACTCCAGCTCGGGGATCGGGGTCCCCGTTTGAGTGATGTGTCTTGGGCCGGTCCGGTTCCCTTTCGGCTTCGAACCGGTCGGTATCCTCGACCCCGTCTGTGTTCTCGGCCTCGTCGGGCACGCCTGTTGATTTAGTGATGAACCCCCGTTCTGCGGGGGTCTGTGGTGACGGTTCCTGGTCTGACTGGAAGGGAGCCTGATCGCCTAAATCGAATGGTTCCTCGCTCTCGGGCGAGTCGACATCCTCGTCGGGACCGGACGAATTGGCCCCATCGTCACGATCTGGGGAGTCGACATTCTCGTCAGGACCGGACGAATTGGCTCCATCGTCACGATCTGGCGAGTCGACATCCTCGTCACCACCCATGCCCCGCACTACTGCGGTTTCCCGTTTTAAAGTTCGCATGGGCAACCGGCCACCTGTAGTCGCTATCCTTTTGGGCGACTCACCCGTCACTCAGTGCGTGCCACGATCCTTACCGGTACGGATCGTCAAACGGCTGACTGCAGCTGGCCTGAACGCCGATCGGGAAGCGGTCACGCTGCTAGCCGGGGCTGGGGATCCTGCACAGGCGGTCGAGGCGGTTCTCGATCGGATCGACCAGGAGGCCGTCACCGTGACGACAGCTGATGTCAGGCCCGTCCTGGACGACGACCGAGTGCGGACAGATACCAATGTTTCAACTGGAGGGCAAAATGGCAATAATCAAACGACAGAGGCGGATTCTACAGCAGAAATAAAGGGGGTGAAAACAACAGAATCGACGTCGTCCCGAGCGGAGCGTGATCCCGACTCGCCGAGTGTCTCTGAGGACGTGACCGGCGCGAGTACGGGGACGGGGGTCTACGAGGACTTCGTGGCCGTGTTTCGGGATCGGTACGACCGCCTGTCCTCGATCTTACGCGGGCGTGTCAACCACCGGCCGACCGACGCCCTCGAATCGATGGCGGGAGGCGCTGACGGGGCCCTCATTGGTCTGGTGACAGACGTCCGCTCGACCCGGAACGGCCATCACCTCGTCGAACTCGAGGACACGAACGGAACCTTTCCGATCCTCGTGATGAAGGACCGCCCCTTTGCTGACGCGGTGGACGAACTCCTCCTGGACGAAGTCATTGCCGTGGAAGGGACCCTGTCCGACGATTCGAGTATTTTGTTCGCGAATACCATCCACTTCCCCGACGTGCCCCGAACGTTTGACCCGTCGACTGCGGATCGCCACGTCCAGGCCGCACTTGTGAGCGACCTCCACGTCGGCAGCCAGGAGTTCCTGAATGGGGCCTGGTCGAGGTTCACCGATTGGCTGCATACCGCCGCGGCCGACCCCGTCGAATATCTCCTCATCGCCGGTGACATGGTCGAAGGTGTCGGCGTCTATCCCGATCAGGATGAGGAACTCGACGTCGTGGACATTTTCGAACAGTATGAGCGCTTTGCCGAGCACCTCAAAGCAGTGCCCGGGGACATGGAAATCGTGATGATCCCCGGAAACCACGACGCGGTTCGGTTGGCCGAACCACAGCCGGCGTTTGATTCTGAGCTTCGGGAAATCATGTCCGCCCACGACGCGACGATCACCGGTAACCCTTCGATGGTCACGATAGAGGGCGTATCCGTACTCATGTACCACGGGGTGTCACTGGACGAACTGGTCGCGGAACTGCCCCTCGAATCGGTCAGCTACGAGCACCCCGCCCAGGCCATGGCCCAGTTGCTGAAAAAGCGCCATCTCGCACCGAAGTTTGGTGGGGAAAACCGGATTGCGCCGGAGAAACGCGATTACCTCCTCATCGAGGACGTACCGGACGTCCTCCATTCGGGCCACGTCCACAAACTCGGGGTAGATGCCTATCACAAGGTTCGCCTGGTCAACTCAGGCTGTTTCCAGGGCCAGACGGCCTTCCAGCGCAGTGTCAACATCACGCCGGATACCGGAACGGTTCCGATACTCGACCTCGACACCCTGGATGTGACTGTTCGGAAATTCACGTGAATTGTCACAGCTAGGGACCGATTTCCAGCCACCAATGGTCGCTTCGGCGGTCGAAGGACACAGTTATCATCGATGACGCGTTATTCGGGGCTATGCACCTCTCTATCACATCTCGGGGGCAATTGGTATGCGGGTAGTCACCAAGTTTGGGGGCACGAGTCTCGGCAGTGGCGAACGCATCGACCGGGCGGCCGACTCCATCGCGAAGGTGGCTGACGCCGGTCACGAGATCGCGGTCGTCGCGAGCGCAATGGGGGATAGGACGGACGATCTGCTTGATGCGATCGAGTTTGACGCGACCGACCGGGACGAAGCCGAAATCGTATCGATGGGCGAACGGACGAGTGTTCGTCTCCTCAAAGCTGCATTGACTGCTCAGGACATCGACTCGGTGTTTCTCGAACCGGGCGATTCCGGCTGGCCGATCGTCACGAACGATATCGGGGAAGTGCTCCCCGAGGAAACCCGAAAGCGGTCAAAAAAACTTGCTGACAAACTCGGAGAGACGGTGCCGATTCTGACTGGCTTTCTCGCCCAAGATCTGGATGGCAACATGACAACCCTCGGTCGGGGTGGGAGCGACACGACGGCGGTCATGCTTGGGCAGTACATGACCGCCGATCAGGTGGTCATCGTGACCGACGTCGAAGGTGTCATGACTGGGGACCCGAACGTCGTCGAGGGTGCCCAAAACGTCGGCGAGATCACTGTTGACGAACTGCGGAACCTCTCCTTCCGTGGGGCGGAGGTGGTCGCACCGAGCGCATTGAGTTACAAAGACGAGGACCTCACGGTTCGGGTGATACACTACCAACACCGGAACATCCTCTCTGGCGGGACGACGATTGAGGGGCAGTTCGAACATATGGTGGACATGCGCGAGGACCCCCTTTCCTGTCTCACCGTTGCCGGTCGCGCTATCCGGAACACACCGGGCATTCTCCATACACTGTCTGGAGCGCTCTATGACGCCGGAATCAACGTCGACGCGGTCGCTTCGGGGATGGATTCGATCACCGTCTACGTCGACGAATCCGTCGCCGAGACCGCCGAAACCGTGCTGCACGACAAGATCATCAAAAACAACACCCTCTCGAGTGTGACTGTAACGGATAAAATCGCGGTTATCCGAGTTCTGGGCACCGAATTTCCCGATCAGCCTGGTGTCGTTGCCGGGATCGTCGACCCGCTTGCCGATGCCCACATCAACCTCGTCGACGTGATCACCTCCGCGACCTCGGTCGCGGCCTTCGTTCCCTGGGAAAACCGCGAGGCCGCTCTCGAAATCATTCAGGACGCCTTCTAATATGGAGTGGCGCCTCATCCGTTCTGGTCAGTTCGATGCCGCGACGAACATGGCTATTGACGAGGCGATTCAGGAGCGGATCGCAGCGGGCGCTGACTCCGTTATCCGATTATATCGCTGGGACCCGGCTGCGGTCAGCATCGGGTATTTCCAGCGACTCCGCGAAGAGGTTGATATCGAGACCTGCAAAGCCGAGGGCATCGACTACGTCAGGCGACGAACTGGCGGTGGAGCGGTCTTTCACGACCCCGAAGGCGAACTCACGTATTCGGTTATCGCGCCCGAGTCGGTGTATCCTGCGGATGTCGAAGCCAGCTATCGGGCGATCATCGGTCGGGTGATCGACGGATTCGAGCAGGTCGGGATCGACGCCGACTTCGCCCCGATCAATGACGTCGAGGTGGACGGACGGAAAATCTCCGGCAACGCGCAGACGAGGCGGGACGGGGTGCTCCTCCAGCATGGAACGCTGCTCTACGATCTCAACCCAGAACAGATGTTTTCCGCTCTCTCGGTCGACGCGGCGAAAATCTCCGAGAAACATCTCGAAAATGCCCGGGATCGGGTGGCGCCTGTTCGGTCTTTGGTCGACGCGTCACGCGCGGATCTCAAAGCGGCCATGATCGATGCCTTTACCAGCGACCGTTCGGTTCGAGCATCTGACTATCTTGACGCCGAACGTGAACGGGCAGCGGAACTTGCAACGAAAAAATACCGGACCGATGCGTGGAACTTCGACCGTGATCAGGGGTCGCTCACTGATCCCAACTGATCCGGTTCGAGCCCCGACTCCATCGCGTTCTCGACGAACAGTTCACCGGCCCGATAGGAGGACCGCACAGTCGGTGCCGAAGCGACATACTGGAAGCCAACCGATTCCCCGTACTCCTGGTAGCCTGCGAACTGCTGCGGTGGGACGTAGGATTCGACCGCGGGGTGATCATTCGAAGGGCGGAGATATTGGCCGATCGTCAGGAAGTCGACGGCTGCCCCGCGAAGATCGTCCATCGCCGCTTTCATCTCGGCTTCGTGCTCGCCGAATCCGACCATGAGTGAACTCTTTGTGAAGATCTCCGAATCGAGTTTCTTCACGCCTTCCAGGACTGACAGGGATTGATAGTAGGCCGCACGGGGATCACGAATCTCGCCCTGTAACCGTCGTATAGTCTCCAGATTGTGTCCGATAACGTCGGGGCCGGCGCGCACGATTTTCCGCAAGGCGGGTGTTGAGCCCGCGAAATCCGGGATGAGGACTTCGATTGTCGTTTCCGGTGTCACCTCTCGGATCGCTTCGATACAGGCCGCGAAATGGCCAGCTCCGCCATCCGGCAGGTCGTCGCGATCGACGGAGGTGACGACGACGTAATCGAGGTCGAGGTCGTCGACAGCCGCAGCGAGACGGTCCGGTTCGCCCGGATCCGGTGTGTCTGCAGCGGGTTTGCCACTCGGCACGTCACAGAAGTCACAGTTCCGGGTACAGGTGTCCCCAAGAATCATGAACGAAGCCGTCCGCTCCTGCGCCCAGCATTCCTCGCGGTTCGGACAGGACGCCTCCTCACAGACTGTCGTCAACGATTGGTCCTCGATGGTCTCAGAAACGGCGTGGTGTTGACGGTCCACGCCGGAGAGCGAATCACGAATCCACTCCGGCTTGGGCTGGGCCATGGCCCCGCTAATGTGGGCCCGAGTATAACTCCAGTGGAACTGGCAGAAGTGCGTTCTGTCGGACAACTCCGCTCGTCCTCGTCACAGGTCGCGCATTGTCGCACAGAAACCGCCAGGAACATGTTTGGGGCTCTCGCCCTGCGCCTTTGCTATGCGCTCGTATCTCTCCAAAATGGTGACGAGCACGCAACTCCCCGAACGGGAGGAGCGGGCCGAACATATCGCAGATGCCGGGTACAACGTCTTCAATCTGTCATCCAGTGACGTCTTCATCGATCTGCTGACTGACAGTGGGACCGGGACGATGAGCGACGAACAGTGGGCAGCGCTCTTTCGTGGTGACGAGGCCTACGCGGGCAGTTCGAGCTTCGAGGCCCTCGAGGATGCGGTGAAGTCCGTCATGGGATTTGAGCACGTCGTTCCCGCCCACCAGGGCCGCGGAGCGGAAAACGTCCTGTATGGCACCCTCTTCGAGTCAGATGACGTCGTGCCCAACAATACCCACTTCGACACGACCAGAGCCCACGTCGCCAATGCCGGTGCCGAACCGGTCGATTGTCCGGTCGATGGTGCGATGGACCCCGATGCGTCGGGTGATTTCAAGGGCAACCTCGACATCGACGCCGTCCGCTCGCTCGTCGAGGACCGGGGCGCAGCGTCCGTTCCCGCGATCATTCTGACGATAACGAACAACTCGGCCGCCGGCCAGCCGGTGAGCGTCGAAAACACCCGGAAAGCCAGCGATCTTGCTGACGAACTTGACGTCCCGCTGGTCATTGACGCATGCCGATTCGCCGAAAACGCGTACTTCGTGACTCAGCGCGAACCGGGATACGAGGACGCCACTGTCGCTGAGGTGGCTCGGGAACAGCTCTCCTACGCCGATGCCCTGGTCATGAGCGCGAAAAAAGACGGTATCACGAACATCGGTGGGTTCGTGGCCGTTCGCGACCCGGAACTGTTCGAGCGGGTCAAACAGCGGGCGATCCTCTATGAGGGGTTTTCGACATACGGGGGAATGGCGGGTCGGGACATCGAAGCGCTCGCGGTCGGGCTCCAGGAAGCGGTCGAGGACGAATACGTCGCCCAACGAATCGGGCAAACCCAGGAACTGGGCGAGCAACTCGCAGCGGCGGGTGCTCCGATTTACCAGCCTCTCGGGGGCCACGCGGTCTACCTCGATGCCGAAGCGCTCCTTTCCCATCTACCCCTCGCGAAGTATCCGGGACAGGCCCTCGTCGTCGAACTTTATCGTGAGGGTGGCGTTCGGGGCGTCGAACTTGGGAGTTTCGCCTTCCCCGACACCGATCGACCGGAACTGGTCCGACTCGCCTTGCCCCGGCGGACCTATCACCGGGAACATCTCGATCACATCGTCGAGACGGTCACGGCCGTCATGGAACATGCCGAGTCGGTGCCCGGGTACGAGGTGGTCTGGGAACCGCCGCGAAAGGAACTTCGCCACTTCTCGGCCGAACTCGAACCGGTGTGAGCCGGCCATTCGGTCCGCTTAGCGCCCGTCACGGAGCCGTTCTGCGGTTCGAAGCGGGAGATCTGCCTTGGCGACGGCTCGCTCGACGCGGCTGATATCGTAGGCCACCCGCCGCGTGTCGACCGCCAGCGCATCGAGATCCAACAGAGCATAGGCTGCATCGGGGTTTCCATCCCGTGGCTGTCCGACGCTGCCCGGGTTCAGCACGATCCCGTTGGCCGTCTCTTCGACGTGCTGAACATGCGTGTGACCGATCACCAGGACCGATTCGTCCCCGAGCAAATCCGGCCCGAACGCGTCCGGGTAGGTGTAGCGATCGGGATCCTCAGGATGACCGTGGACGATTTTGACCTGTCCGTCGAAGCGTGTGCGTTCTATCGGGAGGGATTCGAGATACGTCAATTGGGCCGAGGAAAGCTGCTCGCGCGCGTATAACACTCCTTCACGAGCCATTCGGTTCCCTCGGAAATTCTGATCGCTCGCGGCCATCCGGTCGTGGTTGCCCTGAATGCACGGGACATCCAGGTCCCTGATCGTCTCGACGGCGGCCGCGGGCCAGGGATTATAGCCCACGAGGTCCCCGGCACACACGAGTCCGTCCACTGGGGGCATATCCTCGAGGACTGCGTCGAGGGCAACCCGGTTGGCGTGGATGTCGGAAATGATCCCGATTTGCATACCAAGGTGTTCGAGGCCGAGCCGAATGTGGTTTACTTTGAATCCACTGTCGCGAGCTCAAAGCCGGACTCGGACAGTGTGACTCCTGTTGCGGCGACTGCATGCTCGAAGTCAGCTGTATAGGCCGTTTCCGCAGCCTCTTCGGCTGAATCGACGTCGAACGCATACGGTTCCGGGGCGTCTTTCTCGTAGGTCGCGACGAGGGTCGCCTCGGAGACCGATCGAACCAGTAACGCGTCGCGGCGGACGATGCCGACAAACGACGTCGCCCCGAGCACACCGGCGATTCGGGGCGTGTCGTAGTCGTCTTTTTCGTAATCCAGGGCGAAGAGACCGGAGACAAGAGCGTCCCGGGGCGGGTAGCCGAGATCGAGTTTCTCGGCGATCGGATCGACGTGTGAACCATTGCCAATAACCATTGCATTGCCCCCTGGCTTCACGCAGTTATATGAGATATAAGGGTTGTCCGTCTTCGGAGCGTCCGGGGTCGGGACGACTGTCACGGCATCGCCTCGGTTTACCATCGTGCGATTCGGAAAGGATCGGGAGGAGACCCGATACGCGGCGGTGTCGGGACCGACGACGATGAAGCGACCGATGTACATGCTCGGGAAAACTGCTATCAGGAGCAAAAGTGTAGCGAAACGGGGCGTGGCCGACTCGAACGCGGAACGGTTAAGGGCGCCCATCGAATATTCTCGACCGCGTACAGTCCCATGGGGTAGTGGCCAATCCTGTTGCCTTCTGGGGGCAACGACCCAAGTTCGAATCTTGGTGGGACTATTTGTCCGTTTGATTCGGAGACCGTTCTCCCAGCTCGGTTGCCCAGTTCGAGTGCCATGACTTCCCAGCTCGACTGAGCGGGTCCATTGATGATGTCCCAGCGGCCCGGTGGGTAAACCCATTTTCCAAAGTTGCGAAAAACGGCCTTGAGGAAAGGAGGCCGCCAGATCACTCTGTCAAACACCCCTGCAGAATGGGAGACGCACAAGGGTTTAACCCGGAAAAGGCACTATAGGCCGACATGGCTGTAATCGCGGAACTGGCCCTCCCACATCAGCAGTTCGAGTTGGGACGAATTTTGGCTTCGGGGCCGACGACCTTCATCGCCCTCGAAACCATCGTCCCGCTTGGCCAACGGTCGGTCCCCTTCTTTCGGGTCTACGACGAACGAGACTCTTTCGAGCGAACTGTCGGGGGCCACGATGCTGTCAACGAGATTCAAGTGGTCACCGAGACGGCTACCGAAACCCTCTACGCTCTCGACTGGGAGGTTTCTGGGGACACGTTTTTTGCCGGACTGATGGACGCTGAGGCGTCGGTACTGGGGGCCCAACAAGTCGAGGGCACCTGGGAGTTCGCGCTCAGGTTCCCCTTCCACGACGCACTCACCGAATTTCAGGACTACTGTGAGGAGATGGGGCTCCCGATCGAAACCGAGAGACTGTTCAACTCGACCCGCCCCGAAGCTGGCCCGTGGTACGGACTCACCCCGCCGCAACGCGAATCCCTCACCCGGGCGGCCGAAGCGGGATATTATTCGATCCCGAGAGAAATCTCGACGACTGAACTCGCTGCGGAGTTCGGGGTCTCGGATCAAGCGATGACCGAACGCCTTCGTCGTGGCATCGAAGCACTCGTCTTGAACACGCTTTCGGCCGGGGAGGCCATGACGGACGAAACAGCCGAGTGAATCAGTTTACTCCACCCGCCGACCAGGCCGGCCCAGCGCCCACGACCCTGATTTGAATCAGACTAACTGGTGGGGTGTCCGGACCCGCCTTGCGGGCCCCTGCAGACTCGAACAGTTCTCCGAATCGTTCTTCACGACTCGGTTCACCAATTGGATCGCCTTTGCTTCAATCGTCCATGGAATCAACAGCCGAGTCGGGCGGTGTCGGGGCGGGGTCAATAGACCGCCGGTTCGCGTCGATCGCCGAAAGGCCATACACCAGGCCGATCAGGACGAGTACGCCAACTCCAAGGAGGAGAACGGGCGAAAGTCGAGTGAATCCCCATACGATCATCAGGCCGGCGGCGACAAATGCGACCGTGACGGCGTAGTACAACTGCGTCCGAACGTGATCGATGAGGTCTGCCCCGGTGAAGGTCGCTGAGAGGACGGTCGTATCGGAGATCGGCGAGGTGTGGTCACCGAAGATCGCTCCCGAGAAGACCATGCCGACGACGACCGCGACCATGGTGTGCGTGCCCGCGAGTTCCCAGGCGACCGGGATGACGATTGGGGTCATGATGCTCATTGCGGCCCACGCGCTCCCCATCGCGAAGGCGACGAACCCGGTCACGAACAAGACGATGACGGGGAGGACTGCGGGCGAGAGCGTCTGGGTGGCCCACGCGGCAACGTATTCCCCGGTCCCGAGGGCGTTGGCGACGTTCCCGATCGACCAGGCGAGGACCAGAATCGTCACGGCGGTCAGCATGAGCGAGAAGCCGTCGATCGTGGCGTCCACACTTTCGCCCAATGACAGGTGGCCGTCGAACCAGCCGAGGAAATAGGTCGAGACCACCATTGCGAACGAACCGAAGATCAGTGCCATCGCGTAGTCGCCGCCCGTGAACATTTGCTGCAACGTGGCTCCCGGTTCATAGCCGCTCCATAGTGCGGAGCCGATGGTAACCAGGATGAGAACCCCGATCGGGAGGAAAAAGGATCGAAGCCGTGGATTATCGACGTTTGGCTCACCGAGTTCGGACGCGACGTCCTGCATCGGGCGGGCGTCCTCCCGGTTCACCAGTCCGGACGTTGCCGCCCGGTGTTCGGCCCCGAGCATCTCCCCGTAGTCCCGACCGGACAAGACGACGATTCCGACCATCACGATGGCGAGGATCGCATACATGTTGTAGGGAATTGACTGGAGGAACACCCCGAAGGCGTCAGGAATGGCGGCCGCAGCAAGGTCCGTCGCCTCGTAGCCGCTCTCTATCATGGAGAGTTGATAGGCAACCCAGGAGGAGATCCCCAACGTCGATACCGGGGCCGCTGTCGAGTCGACGATGTAGGAGAGTTTCTCCCGGGAGATTTGGAGGCGGTCGGAGACGTCTTTGACGCTACTCCCGACGATGGCGGTGTTGGCGTAGTCATCGAAGAACATCACGATCCCCAACAGCCAGGCGACGACCCCGACTTTGCGTTGGGTGTCGAGATGTTTGATGGTCCAGTCCCGAACGGCGTGAGAGCCACCGAGCCGCCAGATCATGGCGATGGCCGATCCCAGAAGCAGCAGGAAGATCATGACCTTTGCGTGGAAGGTGCTATCGCCGATGGCTTCAGCGATCCAGGTGAAGGTCTGGCCGACCCCGAGCCCCCCGGTCGCGATGACGCCCCCCATCCAGACGCCCAGGAACAACGAGAGGACGGCTTTCCGGGTAAGAATTGCTAATAGAATCGCGAACAACGGTGGAACGAGCGAAAGCGCGCCGAAATCTGCCATGGACCCGCGTTAATCCTGCAACGGGCTATAAGCTTCGAAGAGCGCAGAAGTTGTCGGCTGGACGGCAGCAAGGCCGCCCGATAGCCCGTGAGCAACACCGCCGTCAGAAGACCCGGTTCCCGATGAACCGCCGGACGAAACTGGGCCGCTCGCCGTTCGGCGTCACCAACACGCCGGTGGCGTCGGTCCCGGCGATGATCCGATCCGACGGCCGACCGAATATCGCGCCCCGGAGTTCGCGCGGCTCGCTCCCAGTGACCACCACGTCCGAGTCCTGCGTGCCCTCGATCAGGCCACTTGGGGCATTCTCCGCCTCGACTATTTCGATCGACACCGGCGTCGAAACCCGGCTTCCGACCTCCTCCAGGTGATCCCGCGTTGACCGTTGCTTCTGTTCGGTCGCCGACGGATCGAGCGCTGTCATGAGCTCGACTTCCGCGTCGTGCGCGTCAGCGATGGCGGCCGCCACGACCAGCTTTGTGGCGTCGCCACGACCGTAGTCGGTGAGTAGCGAGACCCGCGAGACGTTCTCGAGCCCCCGATCCTCGACCTCGAGGACATCACAATCCGTATGGCGTTTGATCCACCCTTCGTCGCTCCCGAACAGGGGGGCGTGGTGCTGCTCGCCCCGTCGCTCGAGGAGGATTCCGGCCATTCCGTGGTGATCGGCGTGATTGACAATGGCGTGTTTCGTGTCGTGGGAGGTGGCGGTGCCGTATTCGACCGGCACCTCGGCCGTCTCCTCGAAGGCTGCCATTCGTTTCTCGAAGGAATCGTCGCCGGATATCGTGCGGTCCCTGGCGGTCTCCAGCGGGACCTGGTCGGGCACTTCGTCGAAGCGGGTCGCCCGGATCGTGCCCCCTCGCTCCGTTGCGATCGCCTCGGCGACGGCCAAAAGCGTTGGCTCCCGTTCAGTAGGGGTGTTCTCTCTGACGGCCACGAGGATGTCGGAGCTACTCTCGTCCGCGAGGACCGCCTCGGTCTCGTCGATTGCTTCCTGGCCGAGCTGCCGCCGGATCGCGTCGGTCATTGCCCCCTCCCGCTCGATGTCACTCTGTGTGCGCACATAGGTGGAATACCAGACGAGTGAGCCCAGCACGATGACGACGGCCCCGGCCAAGGGGACCACTCCCATGAACGGGATCAACACGATTCCGCCCACGATCCCGAATAGCTGTGGAATCGGGTAGAACGGCGTGTGAAAGCTCGGCTCGTAACCGGGGAGATCAGCCTCCCGGAAGGCGATGAGCGCGACGTTAATGAGAACGAACACGAGTATTTTAAAAGCACTCGCCAGTTTCGCGATCTCCTGAATCGGGACGAAGGCGACCATGAAGAGCAATATCCCGCCCGTGATCGTGATCGCCTGAACGGGTGTTCCGAATCGCTCGCTCACCTCGGCAAACGAGGGTGGTGCGAGGCTGTCCCGGCTCATCGCGAGGGGATATCGCGAGGAGGACAGAATCCCAGCGTTCGCCGTGCTGATGAGCGCAATGACGGCGGCGATCACGACGATGATGACTCCACCGGATGCGAGTGTTTCCTCCGCGGCCAACGCCATCGGGATGTTCGATCCCAGCATGTCTTCGGCCGGGACCACTCCGACCATGACGATGACCAGGGCCACGTACAAAAGCGTCGTAAACGCGAGCGACCCCAATATCCCGAGTGGGATGTTCCGGTCGGGATTCTCGATCTCTTCGGCGACGGATGCCACTTTCGTCACCCCGGCAAACGAGACGTACACAAACCCGGTTGCAGCGAGCAACCCTCCGATTCCGCTTCCGAAAAAGTTCCCGTAGTTTGCCGGATTGACAGCCGTGGCGCTGCCCGCCGCGAACCACGTGAGTGCCCCGAGCATGACCACGACGATGGCTACCTGCAACCGTCCGGTTTGCTTGACACCGACAATGTTGATCACGATAAGGACGAACCCGGCCACGAGCGCAACCGGCTTCACCGGCAGATCGAAGAGCAAGACGAGGTAGGGTGCGCCACCGATGAGTGCGAGTGCCCCCTTGAACGTCAACGAAAACCAGGTACCGACGCCGGCGATCGTGCCCAGCAGCGGCCCCATCCCGCGCTCGATGTAGAGATACGTGCCCCCGGATTCCGGCATCGCTGTCGCCATCTCGGACTTGCTGAGCGCGGCTGGTAGGACGAGGAGACCAGCGAGCAGGTAGGCCAGGATGACCGCCGGTCCGGCCATTTTCAGGGCCAAGCCCGGCAGGATGAAGATCCCACTCCCTACCATCGCACCGATACTGATCGCGAGGACGGCCGGTAACCCCAGGTCCCGTTCGAGTTCCTTCATTCGAACCGGTCACCTCGAACGGAAAGACGACGCTTGTGCTGGCTTCCCGGCAGACGCACGATTCGGTTCGTATTCGGCTCAGACATCATGGGGCCTGATTATGGGGATGATTTACAGCAGATTCCGAGAGACACCCACCGTTCACCCCCGACTTATCGACGATTCCTCATAAAGTACCGGATTGTATGACCAATCTGCCAGAAAATTACCGATATTTTGCAAAAAGTGTCTGCAACACGATTGGCCTGGTCCCCTGACAGCCCTCGTTAATGGCTGGCCAGTCAGCCCGACCGGAGCAACACTAATATGACCGACCTTAGGAAGAACAGGTAATGACCGATGGGGCGCTCGATACGATCGACCGGCAGATTTTAGCGGCACTGCAGGGGAAGGCGAGACATACGTCCTCGAGCGAGGTGGCCGAACAGCTCGACATTTCGGCGAGTACCGTTCGCTCGCGGCTCTCGAAACTCGAAGATAGGGGTATAATTCGGGGATACTACATCGACATCGATTACGACGCGGCGGGATACCCGCTGTATACGAAAATCATCTGTACAGCTCCGGTCGCGGAGCGTGACGCGATTGCGAAACAAGCCCAGGATATCCGCGGTGTCACTGCCGTTCGGGAGGTCATGACGGGGGAGCGAAACGTCTACGTGAACGCGATCGGGACCGATCACGACGATCTGAACCGCATCAGCACCGAACTGGACGAACTCGGCCTGCAGGTGGTCGACGAACAACTCGTCCGGGACGAGTACATTTGTGCGGAGACCGGCTTGCTGGAAACATCGGAGTAAGTGACGGGAGGGGAACAAAACGTCCCGAAAACCCGAATTACGGAATCAAACGACCAGAACCCGAGTTACACTAACAGTTGCACGTCGGATTTTGCCATCTCGCGCAGCGCGTGTGCGGCGCCAACGCCAGTCTCGACACCGTCGATGAACTCCTCGTCGTCGTATTCCATCAGGTCCATCGTCATCTGACAGGCCTGGAAGTTCACGCCGTTGTCGAGGCCACGCTGCACCAGCTCGGGAACCGTCTCGGTCCCGACATCGTCGATGTTGTCTCGCATCATCTTTGCCGTCATACGGTCCATGCCGGGGAGCATGGCGACGATGTTCGGGACGGGCATGCTGGGATTGCCCACAGAGGACATCTTGAGGTTTTTGTGGTTCTCCTCGTGGAGCATGTCGAGGCCCCAGAACGTGGAGAAGACCGTGACCTCCCAGCCGAAGGCTGCGGCCATCGGGCCCAGAATGAGCACCGGGTAGGCCATGTCGAGGGTCCCTTTGGTGGCGATGATGACCATCCGGGTTGGCCCCTCGTCGTCGTGTCCGTGGTCGTCAACTTGTGCTTCGAGTTCGGTGATCCGCTCCTGAAGATCTTCGATGGTAGGTTCGTCAGTGGACATGTTCTGTGGGATGTTCGAGGTGACCTGGGTGTGGATCCTGTGTGGGATCGAACCGGCCCCTGTCTTGAATACAGTCTACAACTTCGCAATGGATTGCATAAAAGCGCATGGCCGATTTTCCGACTCTGGGAGCGTCTACGAAATTCCTTTCCGTTCATCTGGTTCAGTGTCGGACGGCTGCAATGGGAAGTATAGTGAGTAGTGCACGAAAAGCACACACAGGCGAAAACGGTCTTTTCGGGACGGATATCGTCACTTCTCGCTGGCACTCTGTGTGGGCTGTCAGCACCATTGTAATCGTTTTGGCCCACTATCGCCACCGATTCGGATCTCCATCGCCCTGAATTCAGTCGGGTCAGTCACTCTACTCCTCGTCAGTCTCGGATTCCTCGGCACGGGTATCCGTTTTTTCTTCAGGAGTCTCCGTCTCCTCGGACTCCACCACCTTGTCCATTACTTCCCCGACTTCCTCGCTGACTGTGTCTTCGACTTCCTCGCTGACCCGTACCTCCACTTCCTCGGCGACGTCCTCGCCGACTTCCTCGCTGACTTTCTCTTCGACTTGTTTGGCGACCTCGTCTATTTCATCGTTGATGGTCTCCTCGACGGTCTCGCCGACCTCCTCACTGACTTTCTCCTCGACTTGTTTGGAGACGTCGTCCATTTCCTGGTTGATGGTTTCTTCGACCTCCGCGGTCACGCTTTGCTCGACCTCTTGGGCGACATCTTTGGTCATCCAGTCCGGATCGAAGCGGGCCATCTTCCACCCGATGTGGACCACGTAGGAGGCAAGGACCCCGAGTCCGAAGGCGATTCCGACGATCGTTTCGACCACGAGTATGAGCGCGATTGCGATGAAAATCAAGATCCCGTAGGTGAGGTCGATGACGAAGTCGACCCGGTTCGGATTCATACCGATCTCACCCCATGAGCTGGCTGCTTGACGATTCTCTCCTGCATACACTCTGATTTGGGGCCCAGACACAAAACTATCGTCTCGATGTACTGAACCGAACAATCGTGGATGACACACCGCTTAAGATAGTTCGGGGCGATGTCTCTGTATGATCGAACTCCTTCTTTTCCTGGGAATTGTGGTTTCGCTGTTCGTCGGTTTCAACATCGGCGGGGCGACGACGGGGCCTGCCTTTGGCCCTGCTGTTGGTTCGAACGCGATCTCAAAGACCGGCGCCGCAGTGCTCATGTCCGGGTTTTTCTTCATCGGTGCGTGGACGATCGGACGGCGTGTCGTCGCGACGCTGGGTGAGGAACTCATCACGGATACGGGGGTGTTTACCATCGAAACGAGCATCGTCGTGCTCTTCTTCATCGGGGGCGCGCTGTTCGTCGGGAACTACTTCGGCGTCCCGGCCTCGACCTCGATGACTGCGGTGGGGGCGATCGCTGGACTTGGGGTTGCGACTGGGGAACTAGACTGGGCGGTGATGGGCGAGATCGCGGTCTGGTGGATCGTCGCCCCGATCGTCGGCTTTTGGGTGTCCGGAATGATCGGTCGATATCTGTACCCGCGGATCAACCGCTGGGTGGCGATCGACAACACGCCAGGAACGCTGATCGAAATCGATCGCTCCGGAACGCTCCCTTCGGTTTCCATGGGTCCCAATACAACCCAACGGGAGCTATACGGGGGAATCGTCGTCATCGCTATCGGGAGTCTGATGGCTTTTTCCTCCGGTACGTCGAACATCGCCAACGCCATCGCCCCACTCGTGGGTGCCGGTGTCGACATGAATATGATGATTATTCTGGGGGGTATCGCGGTCGCCGTGGGGGCATTCACCATCGCCCGGCGAACCCTGGACACGCTTGGCAGCGATATTACTGATCTGCCACTTACGGCGGCGATCATTGTGGCAATCGTCTCCTCGGCGATTGTGACCGGGCTCTCGGCGATCGGCATTCCCGCGTCCTTCGTGATCATTGCGACCATGTCGATCGTCGGGCTCGGGTGGGGGCGGGCGACCCGACCGGCGACGATTCCCGACGTGGTTCACGGGGAAAGGACTGAAGGGGTCTCAGTTGGCGCCCTCGCCGCTGAGGAACCGGGCGATGAATTGCCAGCGATCGGTGAGGAGGATCCCGAAGACATCCCATCGGCGGCTGATCTGTTCGATCCATCGACAACCGGGCGTGTGGTCGTCATGCAAAACGTGGTTCCCTTACTCTCGACGGTGGGGGCCTACGCCACGTTTACGATTCTGTTCACGTTCCTCTGATAACGAGTTAGGCCCCGAAAATTACGTGTAGAGCGGTATTGACAGCGTATCCGGTCACGACTGAGGTCCCGAGTGTGATGAGCCAGAAGCTGACTGTCACTCCGATTTTGCGTCGGGACACTCCGGCCGACCCGGCTGCCAGGCCACCGCCGATCACGCCCGAAATGATGATGTTATTGAACGAGACTGGAATGCCCAGCGCGATCGCTGTCTGCGCGATGAGAAACCCAGGGACGAGCGCGGCGATCGATCGTCGGGCGCCGAGTTGGGCGTACTCCCTGGAGGTCGCCTGGAGGAGTCGCGGGGCGCCCATCCAGGCTCCGGCCAGGATCCCGATCGCTCCGATGGCAAGCAACACGAAGCCGGGAAGGCCGAGTTCGACGCCGTAGAGATATTCCAGTGGGCCCGTTGCGAGCCCGACCTGACTGCCACCACTCGAGAACGCGACGACGCTGCCAATGACGACGAGAAACGTGCTCACTCCTTGTTCGACCGAGGCCTGTGTCCGGCGCCTGATGAAGACAAAGCCGACGAGGGCAAAGCCAACAGTCGTGAGAACCACCATCGGGTCGATTCCGGCGATTGACGATGTGGGAAGCTGCCAGGCGACGAAACGAGCCACTGAATTCTGCGTGACTGTCGGCGGGCCGGGAATCACTCCAAGTTCGATGTTTGCAAGCACACCCGAGACCAGGCCTGCGAGCACCGGAATGCTGACCGCATCCGGGATGTCCTCCCGGCGGAGCAATGTGGCGGTAATATAAGCCAGTCCCCCCGACACTGGCGGAACCATGAGCCAGAACAAACCGATCCCCTGAAGGGTCCCGATACTCGGGTCCCCACCCAGCGAAATCCCGACCCCGACCATCGCGCCGGTGGTTGCAAACGCCGCGGGGACTGGATAGCCGGAGAAGATCCCGATGGCCATGAACGTCGCCGCAGTGAGGAGACCGGCCGTCGCTGCCAGGGGCGTTATCGCCACCCCGTCAATGAGTCCCGTCCCGATGGTTTTCGAGATGCTACCGCCCTGTAGCACCGCTCCGGCGCCAGCCAACAGCCCGATGAGTAACGCTGCCCGCATCGTCGAAATGGCGTTGGCACCGATCGCGGGAGCAAAGGGTGGCGAGTTGCTGTTCGCGCCCAGCGTCCAGGCGGTGAAAATGCCAATAAGGGTCGCCAGTCCGACGAGTCCCCAGGCGGTCACTTTTTCCCACTAAGCATGGCCTGAAGGCGTCCGAGAACTCCTATTGTTCCATGCTCCCCTCGTGCGATGAGTACTGTTTTGTCGGTCCGATTGACGACGTGTCGCGGGACGGACCCGACGAGTCGCCCGCGTAACACGCCCTTCCGTGTCGCTCCGAAGACGACGACATCGTGCGCCTCGGCCGCATCAACGATTGCATCCTCGATACTGTCGGCCATTTCGACGTGCGTTTCGACGTCCATCGAGTCGCCAAGCACGCCCTCGAACGTTTCAACGCCTTCTTCGACGAAGGACTGAGCCGACTCCCTATCGGTCTCTGCACGTCCCACCGAAAACACTGTTAGCTGGGCCTGGTTCTCCGTGGCGATCGCACCGCCAGCAGTCACTGCTGCCCGGACGTGAGGACCGCCGGCCACCGGGACGAGAACCGACCCAACTCCCCCTGCCTCCCGGCCTATTCGCTCGGCATACACGTCGGTTGGGGCCCGCTCGAAGACAGCATCAACTGTCGTCCCAAGCAGCGCGTCGGATCGACTCGGCTCGCTGTCCCAACCGATGACCAACGCTGTGGGATCGGTCCGTTTCACGGCTGAGACCACTCCTTTTGCGACTGTCCGGGCAACGACTAGATCTCGGACGATTTCGACGCCCTCCGGTTTCGGGGCCTGGTCCAGCAGTTCGTGACTGTCGGCGGCGAACTCCTCGATAATCGTCTCGTCCGAAAACATGCCAAACGGCGAATCTCGCGACTTGACTTCGACAGTCATCAGTCTCACCCGCCCTGTTCGCTGGCGGGCGAGGTCCGCCGCCGTTCGAACGAGTTGAGGAACGTGCTCCGGTTCCGCAACAGCCACCAGTACGTCCCCTTCCGGTCCCCGCTCAGACATATGGAACGATACGGTCCAATATCGGATAAGCGTTCGCGGCCAGTCACGGCGATTCAGCCGCTTCCAGCACTCCGAAACAGATGCACGACTATGTGCAGCAGTGAACACATATTTGGCACTCGGCGTGTTCCTCTGGACTATGCCCGACGGACGATTCGAGGAATACGGCGGTCGACACGTCCCAGAACCGCTCGAGGAGCCACTGCAGCAACTCGCGATGGCCTACGACGAGATCCGGGAGGACCCGGACTTTCAGGCGGAACTGGCCCACCTTCGAGCGGAATTTGCCGGCCGTCCGACGCCGCTCTACCACGCCGAAACCCTCAGCGAGCAATACGGTGTCGAGATCTATCTCAAACGGGAGGACCTCTTGCATGGCGGCGCCCACAAAATCAACAACGCCCTTGGTCAGGGCCTGCTCGCGGTCCGAGCCGACAAGGACCGCCTCATCGCTGAGACCGGGGCTGGTCAACACGGCGTCGCAACCGCGATGGTTGGGGCCGCACTTGGCCTGGACACAGAGGTATACATGGGCAAGACGGACGCAAACCGACAGCGGATGAACGTCTTCCGGATGCGGTTGCTCGGGGCCGAGGTCAACGAGGTCACGACCGGCGATGCGGGGCTGGCCGAGGCCGTCGACGCGGCTCTCGAGGATTTCGCCCACAATATCGACGATACCCATTATCTCGTCGGGAGTGCTGTCGGTCCTGACCCCTTCCCTCGGATGGTTCGGGACTTCCAGTCCGTGATCGGGACGGAGGCTCGCGAGCAGTTCCAGGACCGGGTGGGCGAACTGCCGGATGCCGCTGTTGCCTGTGTCGGTGGCGGGTCGAACGCGATCGGCCTCTTCCACGCTTTCCGGGACGATGACGTTGCCTTCTATGGTGCTGAGGGTGGCGGCGAGGGAAGCGATTCGAACCGCCACGCGGCCCCACTGGCCGCTGGTGAGGATGGGACACTCCACGGGATGGCAACTCGAGTTCTGGACGAGGACACCGAGGTCCACTCCGTCTCAGCGGGCCTGGACTATCCAGGAGTAGGTCCCGAGCACGCGATGTTCCGGGCAATCGGTCGCGCAGAGTACCAGGCTGTCGAGGACGACGCCGCACTCGAGGCCTTCCGGAGGCTTTCGGAGACGGAGGGAATTATTCCCGCGCTCGAATCGAGCCACGCTATCGCACTGGCGGCCGATATCGCTGACGAGCACGACACGATCCTGATCAACCTCTCGGGCCGCGGTGACAAGGACATGGACATCGCGGCCGAGGCTTTCGACTTCGAGGGCTGATCGACGCGTTCGGGCTCTCTGGCTGAGGGGGTGGACTTCGAGCAACGGCTAATCACCTGTTTTGGACCGAACGATTATCCCCGACTCGCACCCAGTTTTGGGTATGTCCACAGGAGTGTTCTCTTCGCTCTCGCTTCGCTCGGTGACTGCTCGGAACCGAATCGCGATGTCCCCGATGTGCCAGTATTCGGCCGGGACCGATGGCTTCGCGACCGACTGGCATCGCGTCCACTACGGCTCGCGCGCTGTCGGTGGGGCCGGACTGGTCATCGTGGAGGCCACCGCTGTTGAACCGCGCGGCCGGATCTCGCCCCACGATCTCGGGCTCTGGTCCGACGCCCACTCCGACGCACTCGCCCCGATCGCGGAGTTCGTCGCGGACCAGGGCGCTGTCCCGGCGATTCAACTCGCCCATGCCGGTCGAAAAGCATCGACGGCTCGTCCCTGGGAGGGGTCAAATCCGCTTCAACCCGACGACGGCTGGTCGGTGGTTGCGCCAAGTGACCAGCCATTTCCCTATGCCGAGGCGGACGCGCCGCCGACGGAGCGACTCACCCCTGCCGATATCGACGACCTCGTCACGTCATTCGGGGAGGCCGCTACCCGGGCGGTTGATGCCGGGTTCGAAGCGGTGGAGATTCACGGTGCCCACGGGTATCTCATCCACGAATTCCTCTCTCCGGTCACGAATCAGCGCACAGATGCCTACGGCGGGGACTTCGAGGGACGGACCCGGCTCGTTCGGGAGGTTTACGAGGCCGTTCGGAACGCCGTGGGCGAGTCGGTCCCGGTCTTCCTTCGGGTCTCAGGCACCGACTGGCTGCCCGACCGGGATTCCTGGACGATCGAACAGACCGTCAGGCTGGGATCGGCGTTGGCTGCGAAGGGCTTGGACTTTCTCGACGTGAGCAGCGGCGGTATTCATCCAGACCAGACGATCTCGTATGCGGGTCCGAACTATCAGGTCGCGCTTGCCGAACAGGTCCGCGAGGAGACGGACGTGCCGGCGGTGGGGACAGTCGGCCAGATCCAGACACCCGAACAGGCCGAGGCCATCGTCAGAAACGATCGGAGTGACGTCGCCATCGTGGGGCGGAAGTTCCTTAACGACCCGTACTTCCCGCTTCGGGCGGCCCAAACCCTGTACGACGCCGAAGCGGAGATCCCCGTCCAGTACCAGCGGGGCTGGTAACCCCCTGAACGTTTATGCCGCCGCCACGCCCGAGATCGTACCATGGAGCAGTATCTCGACCTCGTCGACCGAGTCCTTCGGACGGGGACCTACGAGGAAAACCGGACGGGTGTCGACACGCTCGCTGGCTTTTCCCATCACTACACGGTAGACCTCCAGACAGGGTTCCCCTTGCTCACGACCAAAGACCTCTCGGGAGGTCGGTGGAACTCGCTTGTGCACGAACTGGTCTGGTATCTCTCCGGCGAGGAACATATTCGCAAGCTCCGGGAGGAAACCGGCATTTGGGACGCCTGGGCCGATGAAGAAGGGCGTCTGGATACCGCTTACGGTCGCTTCTGGCGGCGCTATCCCGTTCCAGACGAAGACGCTCGACTCCCGGGGGAGTCCTGGCCGGACTCCGACAGCGCCTACCTGAACGATGAGGGTACCTTCGATCAGATTGCTTACGTCCTCGATGGCCTCCGGAACAACCCACGGAGTCGGCGATTGGTTGTCAACGCTTGGCACCCTGCAAATGCCGCCGATTCGACGTTGCCGCCCTGTCACTACACCTTCGCTTTCTCTGTCCAGAACGGCCGACTGAACACCCACCTCCAGCAACGCTCCGGCGACATCGCTCTGGGTATTCCCTTCAACATCGCCTCATACGCCTTGTTGACCCATGCTGTCGCTCAACAGGTCGGTTTGCCGGTCGGGGAGTTCGGTCACAGCGTCGTCGACGCGCACATCTATCTTGGGGACGGAGACCGGGGCGCGTGGTACAAAGACGCGATTCCGGACCTCCGTGAGCGCCTCTCGGCCGTCGAGGAACCCGCCGATTACGCCGCAGTGAGGGACTGGGTTGAGGAGTCCGCACCTCCCGACCCGGAGGGGTACGACCACGTGCCGGGCCTCCTTACCCAACTGACACGGTCACCCAGAGAACGACCGGAAATCGAGGTGGCTGACCGCCCGTTGTCCGAACTCGAAGCCGAGGATATCACGTTACGTGACTACGATCCGGCACCGGCGCTGTCTTTTGCGGTGGCCGAATGAACATCGCTATCGTCGTCGCTGTCGCACAGAACGGCGTGATAGGGGACGAGAAATCGATTCCGTGGCAGTATCCCGAGGACCTTGCGTACTTCAAAACCCTCACTGTAGGCCATCCGGTGATCATGGGGCGGCGCACCTACGAGGCGATTACGAAGCGGCTCGGCGAACCGCTCCCAGATCGGCTGAACATCGTTCTCTCCTCCCAGGACCTCGATCTCCCAGACGGTGCCGTTCAGGCGGGCAGTATCGAGGCGGCGCTGGAGGTCGCGGCGGAAACGGGGTCAGAAATCGCATACGTGATCGGCGGAGCATCGGTCTACGAACAGGTTCTGCCACGGACCGACCGCCTTCATGTGACCGAAATCCCGGAATCGCCACCTGGCGATACCCATTTCCCGGAGTGGGACCGCTCGGAGTGGGAGGAAGTCGAGCGTGAGGAACGCGGCGAGTTGGTGTTTCGAACCTACGAGCGGATTAGCAAGTAGCGCGGTCGAGGGCGCCGTCGCTGTCGATTGTGGCTGAGAAAACACGAACTACCGGATGCGTTACTCGGAGACGGTGATCGCATCGACCGGGCAGGCCTCGGCGCCTTCCCGGGCACGATCCACTACGTCGCCTTCGACTTCTTCCATCCCGTCGACCACGTAGGCAAAGCCATCGTCGCCCATTTCGTAGATGTCGGGATGCATCGATGCACAAACCTGATCGCCGATACAGAGGTCTTGATCGATTTCAACTGTCGCCATGATGGTAGTACCCAGTTTTCGGATTGTGACTTCTCTTATTTAAGACACCCTATCTTCTCGCCGACTTGGGTGACAAAATCACACAAACGTTCGGGGCCGAAACTCCGGTCTGGACCTCCTAACTAACGGTTCGCACGGGACAAGTGCCCTTGTCGGAGCCGAGACCCTATTCCACGGCGAAAACTCGAGTCTGGCCCGCTAAATGGTTCGCTGAAGTGGAACCAGTCAAGGGGGTGGGTTCACGGTCGGGGAACCCGCCGAAACCGCGCCAGTCAGGCTACTCTCAGCCCAGGAACGGGCATCTCGACCGGAAGAGCAGTACAAAATCACCAGATGTCATCGGGGTGATGACGGAAAAGGTGGCAAAGAACCAATTATCGTTGACCCGTGCGCACATCGATGCCGGGTCAACACATCTGCGGATATTTCAATATCTCCAGTTGAAACAAAGGGGTGTTCGGTCGACGGGTGGTGGTTTTGGCGTCGCTCGACCGACACCGATTGCCAGTACGGTACAACCGGCATGGGAGCCGTCAGTGACAACCGTTTTGGCCGCTGTCTCTCCTACCCCTGCTATGGACGGCTTCGACCGACTCAACGGATACCGCCCTGAGAAGCCGGCGCTCGCGGTTTTGGTCTCCGGAGTCGCGAGTATGGGACTAGAGATTCTCGCAGGGCGGATGATTGCCCCCGAATTCGGAAGTTCGATCTACACCTGGGGGAGCATTATCGGTGTCTTTCTTGCTGCGCTCAGTCTGGGATACGCCCGCGGTGGACGCCGAGCCCCCCGCCACGCTCGAATTTCGACGTTGCAGACTCTCTTACTCTGGACGACGGTCTATGTCGCGTTTCTCCTCTTTGCCGGGGAGTTTCTGATCCGCCAGAGCGGGACCCTCCCGATTCCGGCCCGGTATAGCTCGCTTGTCCCGGTGACAGTCCTCTTTGGCCCACCGACCTACCTCCTGGGGTTCATCAGCCCATACGCCGCCGAACTCTCGACGGCCGAAAGTACAGGGGAAGCCTCGGGTCGGGTCTACGCTCTTGGGACTATCGGGAGTATTGGCGGCGCCTTCGGGACCACGTACGTCCTGATTCCGACCCTCTCGATCGATTGGATCGGGTTGTTCTTTGGGGGGATTCTGCTGTTCACGGCCGCATGGCTTGCCTGGCCGGACCGGTCTCTCCGGAGCGTGCTTCGTATCGCCCTCGTCGTCGCCCTCCTGATCGGAGCGGTCGTGGCCCCCTCGTTCGGGATGGTCCTCTCCGGGAATACGGTCTACGAGACCCAGACCGCCTATCAGGACCTGCGAGTCGCCGACCAGGACGGCGTTCGCACCCTCTATCTCGATGGTGTCTCCCACAGTGCGCTCGATCTTTCGGATCCGGACCGGCACGTCTTCACGTACACGCGTTACTTCCACCTGCCGCTGCTCTACACCGAAGACGTCGAAAACGTCCTGTTCATCGGCGGTGGTGGATTCACCGGGCCGAAAATCTTCGCCGACAGGTACGACGTCGATGTCGACGTGGTCGAGATCGATCCGGCGGTTGTGAGTGCTGCTGAGGAGTACTTCGGGCTCGAACCGGGCCCGAACCTGTCGGTCCACACGATGGACGGCCGGCAGTACCTCCGCGAAACGGACACCGAGTACGACGTCATCATCCTCGATGCCTATCGACGGGATACGGTCCCATTTCACCTCACTACGACCGAGTTTTTCGACCTCGCGGGAGACCGGCTTGACTCGGATGGCGTGTTGCTCGCGAACATCATCTCGGCACCGAGTGGGCCGGGAGCGGACTTTTTCAGAGCCGAGTACCGGACGATGGAGACCAGTTTCGCCGACGTCACCGCGTTCCGAACGGCCAAACCAGGGGTGGTGCAGAACATCGAGATTTTGGCAACCACCCAATCTCACTCACTAACGACAGAAGAGCTCCGCGAGCGAGCGGAGACCCGCCCGATTGGCTACGAACTCGATGACGCGTTGGACCGTCGAATCGACACTGTTCGAACAGACGACGTCCCGATCCTCCGGGACAATGACGCGCCCGTTGATGCCCTTCTGGACCCGATGCTTGGCCAACGGTACGTGGTCGAATCGGGGGCGTCTGGCAGTCCCACGAACGAGACTATGTCGACAGCAGCTCCCTGATCCGGCGAGTGAGCATGATAACCGCCGTTGATCCGGCGATTGGGCACGACAACAGCCGTTGATTCGGCGAGTGGGCAGTACCGCCGGCGCCGTGTCGCAGCGTTTGCCATCAGGGAGGTTTTTTAGTCGTACCCACCGTCCCATGTTCCATGGACTCGCGCATTTCCGGGTTTTACAAGCTCCCGGTCGCAAAACGACGAGCGGAAATCGCTGAACGGGCCGACCTTTCCGAGGAGGCCGTCGAAGCGATTGGCGGCACAGGTCTGACGGAGGACCTGGCAGACACCGTCAGCGAGAACGTCATCGGGACCCTCGAATACCCGATCTCGGTCGCGACGAACTTCCGGATCGACGGCGAGGACCGCTTGATTCCGATGGCCATCGAGGAGACGAGTGTGGTGGCCGCCGCCTCGTATGCGGCCCGGATGACTCGGACCGAAGGCGGATTCGAAACCGACGTCGATGCGCCTCGGATGATCGCCCAGATTCAGGCGGTCGACGTGACGGACCCGCAGGCCGCTCGGATGCGGATTCTCAAGGAACAGGACCGACTGAAGGAACTGGCTGACGAGCAAGACCCCACACTCGTGAAGTTCGGTGGCGGCTGTGAGGACATCGAGGTGCGAATCGTTGACAGCCCAAACGGACAGATGGTCGTAACTCATCTCATCGTGAACGTCCAGGACGCGATGGGGGGCAATGCGGTCAATACGATGGCCGAGGCGCTGGCCCCGGAAATCGAGGAGTTGACTGGCGGGGACGTCGAAATGCGGATCCTTTCGAATCTGGCGGACCGACGGCTTGCCCGTGCGACCTGTACGATCCCGCCCGAAGAACTCGCCGACGAGGACAGTGAATTCACCGGCGAGGAAGTGCGTGATCGGATCGTCGACGCCTGGGCGTTCGCGATGGGAGACCCCTACCGGGCGGCGACTCACAATAAGGGCATTATGAACGGTATCGACGCGGTCACGACGGCCACGTTCAACGACTGGCGGGCAATGGAGGCTGGCGCACACGCGTACGCGGCCCAAGATGGGTACGATTCCCTGACTAGCTACGAGGTCGACGGGGACGGGAACCTCGCTTGCAGTATCGAACTCCCGATTCAGGTTGGGACTGTGGGTGGCGCAACAGGCCTGCAGCCGGTGGCCCAGGCCGCGATGGAGATCCTTGACGTCGATTCAGCCCCGGAGATGTCCGGCGTCCTCGCCTCGGTTGGCCTCGCCCAGAACGTGGCCGCGCTTCGGGCCCTCGTGAGCGAGGGTATCCAGCAGGGCCATATGCAATTGCACGCGCAGAACATCGCGATACAGGCCGGTGCCGAGGGCGACCAGATCGACGAGGTCGCAGAACGGATGATCGAAGAAGAGACAATCGGCCAAAGCGATGCCGAGCAATTCCTCTCGGAACTCGAAGAGTAACAATCACACGGGCTGTGGGCAGCGGTTCACTTGGGGCCAGTATTCAAACGAAGCGCAATACCGATATGGAAATGTGTGTCAATCATACCCACGTAATTAGTTCTCATACACGAGAAAGGCGGCCAGTAACCCCGGAAGGTCCCGTTTGTCGGCACCGACACCCTCACTTGGGTCCGTCCCAGCACAACACATATTAATACCTGGGGCGGTAGTGTTGAACCAAGATGGCAATACTCTCCGACGAGAACCGTGACGACGTCAAGGAAGTCTTCGAGCAGATGGACACGGAACTTACCGCACACGTCTTCACAGCCGACAACTGTGAGTACTGCGATGAGACCGTCGAACTCAACGAGGAACTCGCGGAACTCACCGATCTCTACACCGTCGAGGTCCACGATATGAACAGCGAGGCGGCCGAGGACTGGAACGCGACGAAGTACGACAATGCGCCGGTCACCGTGCTGACCGACGGCGAGATCCGTGGAGTCCGGTACTACGGTATCCCGTCCGGTCAGGAGTTCGGCGCCTACGTTCGTGACATTGTCGCCGTTTCCACCGGCGAGAGTGGCCTGGACGAAGACATCAAGACGGAACTGGCCGAAATCGACGAGCCGGTGAACATCAAGGTCTTCGTCACGCTGACCTGCCCGCACTGCCCGCAGGCAGTGGAGACCGCACACAAGTTCGCGATCGAAAATCCGAACATCACCTCCGAGATGGTCGAGTCCCAGGAGTTCATGGAACTCTCCCAGGAGTTCGGTGTCCGCGGGGTCCCGCAAGTCAACATCAACGACGAAGCCAGCGAATTCACGGGCGCTCAACCGCCCCAGCAGTTCCTCGATCAGGTCAAGGCCGCTCTGTAAGGCGAGTCAGACAGTCCAACCGCTTCTTCCACTGCATCACGACGCCGAACCGTCAGACCATTGTCTGACACACGCGGGCTTCGTTTCAACTGGAACATCCCTGGTTCCGGCGGGAATGGCCACATGTGCCGCCAACAGTGCCATTTTGAGGTACATAAACCCCTGTTGCAAAACCACATGACGTCACCGCGATGGGAACCCCTCCATTTCGACTGGAACAGCTGACACACCATACCCACTTGGGACGTGACTGGCTGTCTGGGAGATTCGACTCGAAACGATTACCAACCGGGTACGCGGAAATCAGTATCAACCACTGTCGCTCTCTCCGGGCCCGAGAGATTTGCCAGCCAGCTTTCGGACCTGTCAGGGGGCAACCTGGTTTCGGTGCTGTCTGGGAACCAGGCTTACTTTTCGACGTCCAGCAGTGCAACCCGCTCGCGGACCAGGTCGCCAAGGTCACCTGTCGTTGCCGCTCGCTCCGCCGGAGTGATCTCGAAGTATTCGGTGAGCGCCGATTCCTCTGGCTCGACTGGACCGGGATCAAGCTGTTCACGGACGGCCCCAACCGCTGCGTCGGCTCGGTCCCCTTCGAGCAAGACGATCACGGACTGCTCCCCGGTCCTGAGCCCGAGGGTCATCGCCTCGTCGATCTGACGGCGCCCGGCGGCATACAAGAGGACTTCGACGGCGAGTTCGTCGGCGACGTTTTCACCCCGCCTCATCGACCGCTTTGCGTGATCGAGTGCCGCCTGGAGGTGCGCCTCGCCGGCAATGTACCGGGCGTCAAAGGCCTGGAGCAGCACGTCGTACTCCTCACTGATGGTCCGGAAGGTGGACAGAACCGATTCGAGGGAGTCAAAGGCGCCCCGCGTTTCGGCACGGTGCTCCTCGCTGTCACCGTCACCGATCCAAACCCGGCCGGTCACGGTCTTCATTCGAATTCACCCAGGTTGGCCTGGGTCCCGTCGGCCTGTTGCCCCCCGTCGGCCCGGTCGCTATGGCTCTGAATCTGCCCCCTCTCGCCGGCTGAACCACCCGTGTCCGACCCTGTCGACTCGACGTCTTCGAGACCCGGATCGGGATGGCCGGCACTTTCCAGGACCTTTTCAGTGGTTTTTCGCCGCCCCTTCAGTGCCCCGAGCACACGACTCTTGTCCGCGTGCCGCAGGTCCTCGCGAGTTTCGAAGTCGGCGTCGTAGAGCCGACGGGCCCGTTTGCGGCCGACGTGACGAATCCCGACCAGATCGAGGAGCTCCGAGCGAATTCCGTGCTCCACCCGGATCCGGGCCTCACGGATTTTGGGCGCGGAGCTCAGGTCGAGTTCCCCGGCCAGTCGTTCGGCCGCTTGCAGGAGCCATTCGGTGGTTTCGACCTTGCCCCGGATGTCGCCCGGACCGACGCCGTAGCGCTCGGTGATCCGGTCTTCGTCGAGTTCCTGTGCCCAGTCTTCGAGGAGTTTGGCAGTCTTCAACGCCGAGAGCCAGTCCTCGAACTCGCCTTCGGCGAACTCCGAGGGCGTCTTACCGAGCAGTTCTGGCTCGCGCTCGTAGGCGATCTCGGTGTAGGTCGAGGCATCACCGGACTTCAGATAGAGTTCGTACATGTCCGGTGTGCGGCTCACGAGATGATAGAGCCCGAGCGGTGCTGGATCCCCAGATCCCGCCCGGAGCCCGTCGATGATGATCGCCGCGGACATCGGATCGAGATAGAGTTGGGAGACCAGATGGCCCGCTGGGGTGGCGCTCAAATCCGGTCCGTCCCGAACAAGAAACTCGTTTGCGACGAGGTAGTCCAGCACGTCTTCGGTCACGCGCTCGAGCCGGGACGGGTCGTCCGTCTGAGAGGCATACAGCGTCTCGCCCAGGAACTCGAGCAGCCCGTCATGGGTGTGAACGAAGCCTGTCGCGACCGTCGAGAGCACGTGGGCGCGAAGTGCTGGCTCGGCGGCAAGCTTCGACCGGACCGGTTCCGGCTCGGCGTAGATATAGCGGTCGAACAGCTCCTCCAGTTCATCGTGAGAGTTCGCGAGCAGGACGGCCTCTCCGTGTGGGTCTCGGCCAGGGCGGCCGGCCCGGCCGAACATCTGGTGGACTTCTAACGTCGAAAGCGGGGCCATCCCGCCCGTCGAGCCATCATAGCGTCGCCAGTCACGAACCACGACCCTGCGACTCGGTGTGTTTACTCCGGCGGCGAGGGTTGGCGTGGCTGCGACGGCCCGGATCAGCCGGTCCCGAAACGCGTCCTCGATGAGAGTCCGGTGGTTCCGAGCGAGTCCGGCATGGTGAAAGGCCGCGCCGTTCTCCACCGCCGCTGCCAGGTCCTCGCTCGTTTCAGTGTCACTCACTGACCGGATTTCCGCGGCTAACTCCTGGAGTGAGTCCCGGTCCGCGGCCGAAAGGTCCTGTTCTGTCACGTCTCCCAACCGTCGAGCCGCCGCTTCGGCGTTTCGCCGGGAGTTGACGAACACCAGGGCCGAGCCCTCCTCCTCGATGGTGTCATTGACAAGGGCTTCGGTCTGGTCGTTCGAGCCGGTCGGGAGTTCCGTGGTCGTCCCATCGTCGAGGTGCAACGCGTCGCCGTAGTGCACCCCGGTCCGGAGTTCGATCGGTCGCCAGTCCGAGTCGACGAGCGAGGCGTCGAGCCACTCGGCGATTTCGTCGGCGTTGCCGATGGTCGCCGAAAGGGCGATCACCTGGAGGTCGGGCACTCGCGAGCGGAGTTTCGCCAGCGTTACTTCCAGGGTCGGGCCCCGGGTCCGGTCGTCGACCAGATGGACCTCGTCGGCCACGACCGCGCCGAGGTCCGTGATCCACTCTGCTCCGTTTCGGATGAGCGAGTCGACTTTTTCGGAGGTCGCGACGACGATGTCGGCGTTTCCGAGCCAGTCTCCGTCGCTTTCGTAGTTGCCCGTCGAGACCGCCACGTCGAGATCGAACTGCTGGAGGGCCTCGAACTCGGCGGCTTTCTCGCTTGCCAGGGCCCGTAGCGGAACGATGTATAAGGCCATTCCCTCTGTCTCCCCGATGGCTGAGAGCATTCCGAGTTGCGCGACGAGTGTCTTCCCGCTCGCGGTCGGCACGCTCGCGACGACGCTTTCGCCGTCGAGAACGCCGGCCTCGACGGCCGCGGCCTGGGGCGGATAGAGCTCTTCGATGCCGGACTCGGCGAAGTGCTCGGCCACCCCGTCTGGTAGCCCCGACAGGTCCCTGATCTGCATCGGGCGAAGGTAGTCCGTCCCCGGATAAAAACTGCCGGGCTCGGCGATTCTGGGCAGATCGGAGGTCAGGCATGGCTCAGCCACGCAATTTTAACCCTCCCGGCCCGACGCATAGAACAATGAGCGAGAACTTCGATAAGGAAGCCGAACGGGAACGGCTTCGCGAGAAATACGAGTCTGACTCGGCGGATCGGGAGGTTACCGAGCGCATGAGCCAACTGTTGCTCCAGGGGGCGACGATGACGAACAAGCACTGTGACACCTGTGGATCGCCCATTTTCCGGTACCAGGGCCAGGAGTTCTGTCCGACCTGTCAGGCCGAGGCTCAGGGTGGCGAGAAAGCAGACGCCCAACACGGTGGGGAAACGGGCGCCCAGGATGGTGAGGAAGCGACTGCCCAGGACGGTGACACGGCAACAGCCGAGCAGCCCACTTCGGTGGACCAGGCCGGTTCGACCGACCAACGAGCCGACCCTGAATCTGTTTCCGGGTCAGCCTCATCGGTTCAGACCGATCCCGCCGCGCACAAATCGGTGGGCGCGGCGTCGACCGGCACAGCCGAACTGGGCGGAGCACAGCAGACCCAGGCAACCCAGCCAGCCACCGAATCAGGCGGTGTATCGGTGACTGGGTCCCAACAGACAGCGGCCGAAACGTCCCTCTCGGAGACGATCGTGTCCCTTTCCAACCGGGCCCGGGAGAGCGAGGATCCCCACCAGGCCAAGGCACTCCTTGAAGCCGCTCGGGAGGCCGCAGAGACACTCGCTACGCTTCACGGCCGGTAAGATGGCAATCGATCATATCCTGGTCCCGATCGACGGCACCGACGTGGGATTTCGAGCCCTCTCCTTTGGTTTAGACCTCGCTGCGCCGTTCAATGCTCGGCTTGATGCGGTCCATATCACCACAGAGGAGCCCGAAGCAACTGCTCCCGTCCTTGGCCGGACCCAACGGATTCTCGACACGGCCGACGTCGAGACGTCACTCGAAGTCTCGCCCGAACTCGATCTCGATTTCCGGCCGGCTGATCGGTTGGGCAAGGACATCCTCGATCTGGTCGCCGAGCGGGGGTACGACCATGTGGTGATGGGCCACGAGGAGCCCCCGGGCCCAGTGGAGCGGGCCATCCTGGGAAGCGCCGCCGAAACCGTCCTGCGAAGCGAACGTGTCACGCTGACTGTGGTTCCGTAATCGACCGGTCCTACTGGGAATTGTAGTCGCTTCCGACGACCTCCCGGATCCGTTCGGCTGTTACCTCACCGACTCCCGCGACCGATTGGAGTGTTTCCTCGTCCGCGGTCAGGACCGCCTCGACGCTGCCCAACGCGTCCAGCAACGATCGGGCCGTAATGGGACCGATATCCGCGATGGAGGCGACCACGTACTCCTGCTGCTCGCGGAGTGTTTTGGCGGCCGACTCACCGTGCACGCTCACCGCTCGGTCTTGCTCTTCCTGCTCCCGGGTGGCGATGGTTTCGAGCAGGCTCGCCGTGTCGGACTCGTCCCGGGTAAAGAGGACGGAAATCCCGAAATCGACGGCCAAGCTGGCGAGGGCGCCCCGGATGGCGTTCGGGTGGACATTCCGCTCGCTGTAGAGATCTCCCTCGCCTTCGATCAGCAACACCGGTCGCCCGTAGTGACGGGTGAGGTCCCCGACCTGGTCGAAGAGTGCTCGATCCCCGTCTAGGAGCGTCGAGAGGAAATCGGCGATTGTCTTGCGCTCGACGGCCACCCGGTCCGAGAGCACGTAGTCCCCGACTTCGAGCGTTTCCAAACGAGTTTCGACGCCACCGCTCGTTGAAAGGGTCCGGGCGATGCTTGCGTCGAGTTCGCGCTGGTCGACGACAATTTCGACGTGGTCGTTCGCACCAGCCTCGGCGACGAGTCCGGACTGGCGTTCGGCTGCTTCTTCGGCCGGATCGTCGTCCGATTCTGTGACTCCACGCTTTTCTTCGGCGTCGAAGTCACCGATTCCAGCCTGGTCCTCTCCAGAACCGTTTGTCGTGGCCGATGGGCCCGACTTGTCGGCTGCCGTGGGTCCGTCGCCCCCTGATTCCGAGGGCCCGTTGAAGGACTCAAGTTCGACCTGTCCGGCGAACTCGGCCTCGAGGTCCTCGGCGGCGTCCCTGAGCGATTCGAGTTCGGCGGCCATCTCCTCTTCGCGGCGCTTGGAGATCCAGTAGTAAGCCTCGTCGCGGGTGTCATCGGCCATCAAGACGACCACTTTGCCCTCGGTTTGCCGACCGGTCCGACCTTTGCGCTGAATCGACCGGAT
This sequence comes from Halodesulfurarchaeum sp., assembly GCF_036626455.1. Taxonomy (NCBI): domain Archaea; kingdom Methanobacteriati; phylum Methanobacteriota; class Halobacteria; order Halobacteriales; family Halobacteriaceae; genus Halodesulfurarchaeum; species Halodesulfurarchaeum sp. The sequence goes on from NZ_JAZKRK010000013.1 coordinate 45,589, forward strand.
CGCGTTCGGGACGGGTTCGAAAAAGCAGACCAGATCGACTTCTGGGACGTCCAGTCCCTCCTCGGCAACCGACGTCGAGACCAGTACCTCGAACTCGCCCGCCCGAAACGCTTCGAGGACACTCGTCTGTTCGGTCTGGGTCATGCCCGAGGACCCTTCCTTGTCACCCTGACCGACGAACCGTTCGACCTCGAAGCCCTCCGAGAGGAACTCCGTGAGCGCCTCGGCGGTGTCCCGAGACTCGGTGAAGATGATCACCCGTTCGCCGCCTTTGATCCCCAGGGTTTCAGCGAGGAGGATTCGGACCCGTCGGAACTTCGGGTGCAAATCCTCGAAGTTCTGGGCCATGGTCATCGCTCGACGTATCTCTGGGTCCGAGACGAACCGTTGGCTGGCCTTCGAGGCTCCCGAGGAGCGAGCGGCGTTGCGCTGGCGATCGAAGTAGCGCTCGAGGGCGTCGACACTCTGGGTTTCGACCAACTCGACGGCCCGCTTTACCTTCATGATCTCGGCATGGACGGACATTCCCTCGTAGCCGGTCGAGTCGTCCCGGTCGATCAACCGCTGGAGCTTCGCCCGGATCTCGTGGAGGTCCCGCTGGGAGATCTGTGGATCCGTCGAGTTTGTCACCCCCAGGTCCGCCAGGGTTTTGAGTCGATCCGTGAGCACTCCCTGCAGTCGATCACGGATCTCCAGGACCTCCTCGGGGAGTTCGACCGTGATCCACTCGATATCTGTGTTGTGCGTGTATTCGGCCACGTCTGGGTCGGACTCGGTCTTTACTGCCACCCCCTGGAGTCCCAGGTTGGCCATCACCGTTCTGATCGCCTCCTCGTCGTCACCGGGAGAGGCGCTCATTCCAGTTACCAACGGGTCCCTGGCGGCCTCGTAATAGCGCTCGGCGATATAGGAATACGGGTAGTCCCCGGTCGCTCGGTGGCACTCGTCGAACGTCAGGTGGACGACGTTCGAGAGGTCGATCCGATTACCCAGCAGATCGTTTTCCACGACTTGCGGGGTGGCAACGATGACCCGTGCGTCCGCGAAGAGTTCGGCTCGATTTTCCGGCCGGGTTTCGCCCGTGAAAACGACGACCTGGTCGTCGGGAATCACGAGTGATTCTCGATAGAAGGCCGCATGCTGCTCCACGAGGGGTTTGGTTGGGGCCAGGAGGACGGCCTTTGTGTCAGAATCGTCCGCAAGTCGGTCCGCTGTTACCCGGAGACTCACCGCTGTCTTCCCGAGTCCGGTGGGCAGGGAGACGAGCGTATGGGCTGAGCCGGCCGCCTCGACCAGATCGCTCTGGTAGGGCCGGTCTTCGATCGTTCCCGCCTCGATCAGCGGGTGGTCCACGGAGTCCGTCCGTCCTGCAGCCATCTTTCGATAAATTGTTCGGTCTGGCGGTTAAGGGTTCGTGTCTCTCAGACGAGGATCAGTCCAGCCTGCATCGCTGCCGCGGCGACCACCGGGATCGTGAGGTTGTCGTCGATGACGTAGCCGGCGATCGTCGGTTTGACGCCGTCAGCCACCGTTGCCCCACTCGCACCCAGTACTGCTGGGACTGGTGGAACGAGCAGGAGGCCGGCAATGCCGAGACAAACGCCGAAGGTAGCAAGGAGAACATAGCCCTGCTTCACCTCGAGGCTCCCACTGGAGAGGATCCCGCTGATGGGGTCCCCGATGGTCAGCATGAGGAGGGCCGGGACTGCCACGAGCGGTTGGAACACGAACACCGTGATCGTCGCGCCCACGAGTGCAAGCGCGTATCCGGCCGGCCAGTTGGCTTCGTAATCCCGCGTGAATCGCTCGTAGACCCACAAGTCGAGGTAGCCGGACAATCTGAGCCCTTCGAGGACGGTGGCGACGGTCATAGCGATGGCCACAACGCCCTGGACCTGCGGCCAGGTGAGCACGTCGAGGACGTAAAACAGCGGAACGGTACTCCCGCTAGCATGGACAAGCCGACGCCCAGGTTCGCTCACAGCTGATCAAACGCCAACTCGCCGTCCTGGAGCGCAGCGAGGGTCGCAGCCAGTTCATCGATGCCCACTCTGACCTGGTCGGTCGTGTCCCGATCCCGAACCGTCACCGTTCCATCGTCCAGACTTTCGTAGTCCACCGTGACACAGTACGGGGTTCCGATCTCGTCCTGGCGGCGGTAGCGACGCCCGATTGCCCCCGAGTCGTCGTACGTCACCGACAGGCCGACCGCCCGTAAGTCGGCAGCGAGATTTCGGGCTTGCTCGCCCAGACCGTCCTTGTCCATCAAGGGGAAGACGCCGACAAGGGTTGGCGCCATTTCGGGCGGCAGGCGAAGCACGGTGCGCTCCTCGCCATCGATCTCGTCTTCGTCGTAGGCGTGAACCAGAATCGTGTATACGGTCCTGTCGATGCCCATGGAGGGCTCGATCACGTGGGGGGTGATCTGCTCGCCTCGTTCGGTGACCTCCTCGACCGCGAATCCGGTCTGTTCGGTCGGGATTTCGACGGTCTCACCGTCCACTTCGACGGCGACGGTCTCGCCCTCGAAGGCCCTCTGGTCAGTTTCGGCGAGGTCTTCCAGGGCTGCAGCGATGTCTGCGGCCTGGGAGCCGTACTCGGGGCCCAGCGCAGCCATGTCCGGTTCCACGCTGGCTCGCTCCACGGTCCGGGGTTCGTCGTACTCCGAGAAGACCCTGTACCGTTCGTCGGTGTGGGCCTCGTGGTGACTGAGGTCGTAGGTGCCCCGATTGGCGATGCCAGCAAGTTCGATCCACTCTGGATCCTGGCCCGGGCCGCTCACGTCGGCTTCGGCGTCCCAGCAGTCCCGTGCGTAGTGAGCGCGTTCGGCCGCTTGATGCTGTCTGAACCGCACTCGATCGAGATCGATGCCGATCCGGTCGTACCACGCTGTGGCCACGCCCACGTAATAGCCGACCCAATCGTCGGCGATCGGGCCTGATTCGACGGCCGCTCCGATTGTTTGGAACGACGGCTCGCCGTCTGCGGTCTGCGCTTCGGCGCTGAAAAGTGGGGCTTCGACGTCGGCGACGCTCTCGAGGTCCGGTTCGTCCTCGTCGGGATCGAAGAACAACTCGAGTTCGGCCTGATTGAACTCCCGGGTTCGGACGATGGCGTTTCGCGGGCTGATCTCGTTGCGGTAGGCCCGGCCGATCTGGGCGACGCCGAACGGTAACTCTCCCCGGGCGTACTCCCTGAGCCGGGGGAAGTCCACGAAGATCCCCTGTGCGGTCTCCGGTCGCAGGTAGCCCCGGTTCGTCGATCCGGGACCGATTGCCGTCTCGAACATCAGATTGAATTGCTCGACCGGTTCTTCAGCGAGTGGGGCGCCACAACTTGGACAGGTGATGCCGTGCTCGGCCAGGAGTCCCTCTATCTCTTTGGCCGTGTAGCTCTCGGCTTCTGCGATGTCCGTCTGGCCTTCGACGAGGTGGTCGGCCCGGTGGCTCTGTTCACACGCCGGGCACTCCACCAACAGGTCGTCGAAGCCGTCCAGGTGACCCGAGGCCTCGAAGACGGCTTCGGGCATGATCGTCGGGGCGTCGATTTCGTCGTGGCCTTCGCGGGTCGCCCAGCGCTCCCGCCAGGCGGACTCGACTGTGGCCTTGAGCGTGGCGCCGTGCGGACCGTAGGTGTAAAACCCCGAGACGCCGCCGTAGGCCGATCCCGTCTGGAAGAAGAAGCCGCGTCGCTTTGCGAGTTCGGCCAGGGCTTTCATATGCCCGCGAGCAGATCGATGTCCCGGACGATGCCGGCGAGTTCGTCCCCGCGCTGGAGCGGGACCTGTTCGATGTCGTTGTCAAGGAGCACTCCGGCGACCTCTTTAGCGGTCCGACTGCTGTTGACGGTGACGAGGCCGTCGCTCATGTACTCCCGAACGGGCTCGTTCGGCAGTTCGACGTCTCGGGTTGGAAGATAGCGGTTGCCAACGGCTTTGATTCCCTCCCACATCCACTCATCGTCCTGGTTGGCGATACTGTCGCCTGTTGCGTCTTCGCCTTCGACCACCTGGGCGACGTCAATGAGGTCGACTTCAGTGATAATGCCGCCCATCTCACCGTCGTCGTCGAGAGCGATCGCATAGGGCACGTTCGCGAAGGCAATCTCTCGTTCGGCGACGGTGAGTGGCGTCCCAACGTAGACGGTGTTCACGTCGGGGCTCGCTAGCTCCCCGACCTCGATGTTGCCGTCGGCGTCCCCGTCGGCGATGGCACGGACGATATCCGTGACGGTGATCATACCCTCCAAACTCCCGCCGTTGACGACCGGGATTCGGCGTTGCTCGGTTTCGACGATGGTTTCGGCGACCTCGTGGAGTGTGGCGTCTTTCGAGGTCGTGGGGACGTCCTCCATCAGGATCGCTAACTGATCCTCGTTCGGTCGTTTGATCAGGTCTTCCCGGGAAACAAGTCCGCGGTACCGCTCTCCGTCCTCGGTTTCTTTGACGACCGGAACCGAGGAGAACGACCGCTCCTGGAGGTACTCCAGGACATCGTCTCTGGTCCCGGGGAGCGAGACCGTTATTACGTCGGCCCGGGGTGTCATCGCGTCGGCAACCTTCATGTGACCGGTTTACAGGATGGGGGCATATGTAGGCTACGACACTGGCTGGCCGAAACTCGGCCTCCTCAACTCGTCTACCACTTAAAATAGGGGCTGACGGGAATACCTAGTGCCCACTGGGTCGCTGATTTACCCGCCCTGACACCAATTTTTATAACGCTTCACAATATTGGTCCTCTTGGTATGCCAAACAGCCGCAAACTCAATCGGCGCCGTTTCCTCGAAGCAACCGGGGCTGCCGCCCTGACTGCCAGCATGGCAGGCTGTGCTGAGGATGGTGGCGAAGGTGAGCAAACCACGACCGAAGAAGGCGAAGGCGAATATACCCCATCGGACACGTATCCGTACGGAGCCAACGAGACGAACGTCGAGGAGGCCAAGGCGGTGATGGAGGAAGCTGGGTACGGACCGGACAACCGGTTCGAACTCGACTGGGTCCAGTACCAGAGCCCGGCCTGGGAGGAGATGGCCAATACGATCCGCTCACGCCTTGACTCCGCCTATATCGACATGAACATCAGCGACGCGGACTTCGGGGCTCTCCTCAACCAGACTGAAAAGGGCGAGCACATGGCCTACACGCTCGGCTGGATCGCTGATTATCCCGCCGCGCAGAACTTCCTGCAGCTGATCGACCCGGAGAACACGATTTATGACGCGGAGGGGTACACACCGAACGGCTCTCGACTGTTTTGGTCCGAAGACGCGATGGGCGACGACCGGATTCGGGAGTATATGACTGCGCAGTTCGACCGAATCCAGAACAACCCACAAAACACCGAAGAAGCCCAGGAGATCCGGAACGACGCGGGCATTAAAATGGAGAAGGCCATGTGGGATTCCGCTGGTTTGATTCCCATCTACCATCGAGTCGACCAGCTGTTCTGGTACGACCATGTCGACTACGACGCGCCGGGAGGAATGGGCCCCTCGCGTTCAAAGGAGAACATCGCCGTGAACGATCTCGGCGGTAAAGAAACGTTTAACGGCATTTCAGCGACCTTCAATTCATTGGACCCGATTGCTTCGGGTAATACGGCGAGTGGCGGGAAGGTCATGAATATGTTCGACGCGCCGATGAATTACCACAATGGAACGACCGACGTGCGCTCGCTACTCGTCGAGGATTACTCCGTAAGCGACGACGCGACGGAGTTCGAATTCACGCTCAAAGAGGGCATGCAGTTCCACGGAGATTACGGCGAAATTACCGCTGACGACCTGGTATACTCGATTCAGCGACTGGTGGAGTCACCGAACTCGACGAATACCTACTTCCCACTCAGCGTGCTGGCCATCGACCACGAGAAGGACGAGGACGGAAACGTGGTTCCGGGGTCGACCGCCATCGAAAAGACCGGAACGTACTCCTTCAAAATCACGCTCCAGAACCCGTTCGCCCATACGCTCTCGGTCCTCGCCTATTCCGCTTTCTCCGCAGTTCCTGAGGGGATTGTCGCTGACATTGAAGGGTACGAGGATGGCGATATGGTCTGGGAGGATTTCTCGACGAATCCAGTCGGTAGTGGCCCATTCGTCTTCGAAGAGTGGCAGTCCGGAAACGGAGGCGTGTTCCGGGCCTCGAAATTCGAGGACTACCATGGTCCCGAGCCAGTCATGGACGAGCTCCATGACTCCATTATCACCGAGCCAACTGCCTCATACAACTATTTCCTCAACGAAAATGCCGACGTGTCCGGCATCCCGACCGAGCAGTACGATCCGGACAAGGTCACCATCGAGGAAGAGGAAGGCAGTCAGTCCTTTGGGACCTACGGTCCGATTGGAGACGGGAAGACGGTCAATATGTCAGCGACCCCATCGATCAATACCTTCTTCGTCGGTTTCAACATGGAGAAGGTGCCAAAGCCGGTCCGGCAGGCGATGGCGTACGTAATCAACCACGAACAGTTCATCGCTAACGTTTTCAAAGGCCGTGGCGAGGAGGGATTCCACCTCACGCCGCCTGCAGCCTTCCCCAGCGGAGCGAGTACCTACTACGAATACATCCCGGAATAAGCGACCTCTCTCAGGACTGCATTTTTCTTCGCTGTCGTAATATACTTAACCTGGCCCAAGATATAATTTGTATTCAATAATGTTTCATCAGGGAAGCCGACCCGTGAAGAACTCGCAAGGTTTCCTGAGCCCCTTCACCATCTTTTCGACACCGTTCTCGCATCCATACTTGCGGTGGCGATACCGACGAAAGAACGGGAGTATAGCCAAAAACATCCGCAAGTCGATCTGGCCGAGTTGGCGGACCGAGACCACCTTTTTTCTGACGATTCAAATCTAGACGCATGAACCGGCTGCTCTATCTCTTCAAACGGCTGGCGCTTGGCGTTCCGGTGATGCTGTTCGGTCTCACTATCGCCTTCATGGTGATGTATCTCGGTCCGATCGACCCGGTGCTGACGATTCTGGGACGGGACGCCGAACCGATGGCCGCTGAACAGCTTCGGATCCAGCTCGGCCTCATTTATCCAGATGGAACACCAGTCCCTCTTTGGGACCAGTACCGGAAGGTCTTACAGGATCTCATAACGTTTAATTTCGGCCAGTCTTGGACGATCCAGCGGGGCACGGGCGTCGGCGAACTCCTCATTGGTCGAATGCCGGCGACTGTCTGGATGGGCTTCTGGTCGGTCGTCATCGCACTCTTGTTTGGCATCCCGATTGGCCTCTTTGCCGGCCTTCGGGCAAACACCTGGTCTGATTACTTCGCCTCCGGATTTGGAATCATCTGGCGGGCGATGCCCAACTTTTGGCTGGCGGTCATGATCGCCGGCATCCTTTCTGCGGGCGGGGCGCTGCAAGGGTACCGAAACTGGTGGATCCAAACTGACGTAATCGGAACGCCGGC
>NZ_JAZKRK010000014.1:0-52848 GCF_036626455.1 Halodesulfurarchaeum sp.
GGCAAACATGTGGGTCGGAATGCGGTTGTCCCACTCCTGCCGGTCATCATGGGCGAGTTCTACCTCCTGATCGGCGGTTCGGTGCTGGTCGAGAAGGTGTTCTCGATCAACGGGCTCGGGAACATGTTTTTCCGGGCCGTCCTGGGGCCGGACATTCCGCTGGTGATGGCGTTGGTTTTCATCTTCATCATCTTCCAGGTTCTCTTCAACATCACCCAGGACCTGCTCTACACGTTTATCGATCCGCGGATCACGCTGGAGGGGGCTGAGAGGTGACCAAGATGGACGACGATGTCATTTCCACGACACGGGCCGAACTGACTGATGCCGAGAAAGCCCCGCTGCGCGAGCGCATTGCTGAGAACCCGGAACCGGCCCTGCGCTGGGGCGCGGTGATGGCGTTTCTCGTTCTCATCGAGATATTCACGTTCGCAGAAATCGCGGTGACGCTCAGCCAGGCGTTAGTCGTGGCCGTCACAGGGCTTATCGATATCATTGTCGGACTCATTTCGCCCTCGGCCGCCGCGGTGATTGTTGACGTCCAAACCGCCATTACGGGCTTCCTCGATGGGGTTCGGATCTTCTTCGAGCAGCTGCCCACGTTGCTTGGCCGGGAAGTCATCCCCAACCAGGGCTACCAGACGGGACCTGACGGGCCATGGGTCGGCTCGTTCCTCGGGCTCGAACCGGCGATTGCCTGGGCGATCCGATTCACGCTCCTCGTCGCCTATACGATTTTCACCTCCTATTGGATCTTCCGAGGCTGGCTCGTCTTCCGTGACAATTACCGGCACGAAGGATGGACTCCCACAGATGACATTATCCGCCGATTGCGCGGACATCGATGGGGTCAGTTCGGAATCGTCGTGCTTATCCTGTTCTTGATGATGGCGACCTTCGGTCCGGCGTTGAGTCCCTCGACGGTCGAGCAGAACATTCAGAGTCCGTACAGTTACGACATCCAATACTTCTCGGAAGAGACGGGGCAGGTCGAAACGATTGCAGCTGGAACGGCGAACTTCGAATCGAAGTCGAAGGGATCGGTCGGGCAGAACATTGCCCCGATGACCTATGACGATTACAGCCGGTTCCATCCATTCGGCACACTCCCCAACGGCCGAGACTTGTTTACATATATGATGGGTGGGGCCCGCATCTCGCTCATCGTCGCGGGCATGGCTATCGGCATCGCTTCGATCATCGCAGCGATGCTCTCGATGATCTCGGCATACTACACTGGCTGGGTTGATCTCACGATCCTCACCACGGCAGAGGGGGTAATGTCCATCCCGAGACTACTCCTGCTCATCATGGTGAGTGTCGTCTTCGCGAACCACTGGATGGGGAGCGTTCTCGACGGCGGATTTATTTTAGCACTTGTGTTTGCCCTCACCACTTGGCCGTTCCTCTGGCGGGCGGTGCGCGGTCCGGCCCTCCAGGTCTCCGAAGAGGGGTGGATCAAAGCCGCAAAGAGCTTCGGCCAACGGCCGCGGACGATCATGCGCAAGCACATGCTGCCGTATATCGTCGGCTACCTGATGGTGTATGCCTCCATGTCGACAGGGGGCATCATCATCGGGCTTGCCGCACTATCCTTCCTCGGAAACGGGCTCGGGATCAATCCCCCGACTCCTGCATGGGGACGGGCCGTTTCCGCGGGCCAACCCTACGTTTCAGGACCGTCGTGGCACATTTCGTTCCTGCCCGGGGTGATGATCGTCTTCCTGGTGACCGGACTGAACGCGTTCGGTGACGGCATCCGGGACGCTATCGATCCCGAAACTGAAGGCAGTGACACTGAGGAGGCTCAGGTCGGAGGTGGTGGCTGATGGCCCGATCCAACGCGGAACCGATCCTTTCGGTCCGCAACCTCCAGACGGTGTTCTATACGGAACACGAAACGATCCGGGCTGTCGACAACATCAGTTTCGACGTGAATCGTGGCGAAACAGTCGGTATCGTCGGGGAATCGGGCTCGGGGAAGAGCGTGACCGCCCGGTCGATCATGGGGATGATCGAGTCGCCGGGCCGGATCCTGGAGGGGTCCTCGATCGAGTTCGAGGGCCGGGAACTCACCGAGTTGACGAACGAGGAGTACCGATCCGTGCGGGGCAGCGGCATCGGCATGGTCTTCCAGGACCCTCGGAACTCGTTGAATCCAGTCTACACGATCGGGAACCAGATCAAAGAATCTCTCAATGTCAATCGGGGAATAACGGGGGCAGAAGCCACGAGAGAGGCGATCTCACTGCTTGAATCCGTCGGGATTCCCGACGCGGAACGGCGTCTCAGCGAATATCCTCACGAGTTTTCCGGGGGGATGAACCAGCGGGCCGTCATTGCGATGATGCTCGCCTGCGAACCGGAGTTTCTCATCGTCGACGAACCGACGACTGCCCTGGACGTCACCATCCAGGCCCAGATCCTGGATCTCCTGAAAGAGTTGCAGGAAGAGCGGAACCTCTCGATCCTCTTCATCACGCACGACATGGGGGTCATCGCGGACATCTCCGATCGAGTCAACGTCATGTACGCCGGTCAGATCGTCGAGAAAGCGCCCGTTGAATCGCTGTTCGCGAATCCACAACACCCCTACACGGAGGCTCTTATCGAGACGATTCCGGGCGAGGAAACCCGCGAAGAGGGCCTTCGGACGATCGAAGGCGAAGTGCCGACGCCGAATGAACCGGCTACGTATTGCCGGTTTGCCCCGCGTTGCCCGAAGGCCTTTGACGCCTGTGAAACGAATCCGCCCGCCAATGTTCCGGTCGGGGAAGGCGACGAACACTTCGCGGCGTGTCTGCTCTATCCCGAGGGGCTATCTGAGGCGGAACGACTTGAACGACACCGTGAGCACCAACCCAGGACTGGGATCGACTCAGGAGGTGCAGACGAATGAGTGAGTCCGATCTCCGCCCCGAGCGTCCGGTCCGACCCGGTGAACCGCTTATCGAGGTTTCCGGCTTGAAAAAACACTACGGAGGTGATGGCGTGTTCGCGGGGCCACCAGTCAAGGCTGTCGACGGGGTGAGTTTCACCGTCAAACGCGGTGAGACACTGGGCCTGGTTGGTGAATCGGGCTGTGGAAAGAGCACCCTCGGCCGGACTCTGATCCGACTCGAACGGGCGACGGACGGTGAGGTGTTGTTCGATGGGGAGGACATCACGACCCTGTCGGGCCGAGACCTGCACAAGTGGCGTAAAAACGCCCAGATGGTGTTTCAGGACCCACAATCGAGTCTGGACGACCGGATGACTGTCGGTGAGATCGTCCGCGAACCGCTTGATGCCCACGGTTGGGGAACGGATAATGACCGCAAGACCCGCGTTCTCGACCTCATTCAGGACGTGGGGCTCCAGGATGAGCATTACTATCGCTATCCGGCACAGTTCTCAGGGGGACAGCGCCAACGGATCGGGATAGCCCGTGCCCTTGCACTGGAACCGGAGTTCATGGTCCTCGACGAACCGGTCAGCGCGCTCGACGTGAGTGTGCAGGCCAAGATCATTAGCCTCCTCGAACGGCTCCAGGACGAGTTCGACCTGACCTACCTCTTCATCGCCCACGACCTCTCTGTTGTCAGGCACATCACAGACCGTGTGGCGGTGATGTATCTGGGCAAGGTCATGGAACTCGGCGAGACCGAAGAGCTGTTCAGCAACCCCTCGAACCCGTACACACAATCGCTTCTCTCGGCGATTCCGGTCCCGGATCCAACGGCGGGCGATCACCGGATTACCTTGCCTGGCTCGCCCCCGAGCCCCCGGGACCCACCGACAGGATGCCAGTTCTCGACGCGGTGTCCAGCGAAGATCCGGCCCGAGGGGTATGACCTCTCCGAGGACGTCTGGGACGCGATCGAGCGGTTCCGCGAGATCGTTCGTGAACGATCTCGCATCGATCTGGGCGTTCCCGACCTGGTCAAACGACGGGTGGGGCTGTTCTCCCGCTATGACGACATCGATCACACCCTCGAAGATCTCTTCGCGGATCTTGACCTGCCTCCCGAGGTCGAGGAGATCATCGACGGGGCAGCGAACCGGGTGAAAGCAGGTCGCCCCTCGGAGGCCCGGAAACACCTCAGCTCGGCCTTCAACAGTGTTTGTGACGATAAACGTCCGGATTTCCACGAAGTCAGTGGATCGGGCCGACAGAGCTACTGTCACCGCCATGGACGGGAGTACGAGGATGTCGGCCCCGTCATCGAACGCCGCACGAAATGACGACCCGACTTCGGGTACTCGAAGCATTCTACTGGGTCGTTGCTGTGGCCCTGCTGCTTACAGTCGGCCTCACAGTGCTCGCCTTCATCTTCGGCGACGGGTGGTTGACGCTCAAATACCTGCTTTTCGTTGTCGGGTTTCTCATCTTCGGCGTGGGGAGCTGGACCCTCTGGGCACGCTCTCGCAAACGACCCACCATCTGGCCCTCGGTCGACGTCGGTCCTGACCCGGACGACGAACTGTGGTTCGAGCCCAGATTGTGGGAACTCCCGGGGCTCCGAGGTGAGTGGCTCCCACCCCGCGATCGAGTGAGCCGATCGGTCAAAACCTTCCTAACTGGCATCGCTGTGCTTGCTATTTCCTATGTGATGGAGACCGTCTTCGACGTGGCTGTCTGAGCCGGCAATCATTTATCCCTATTCACGTCCTTGAGGCCGTATGACCAGAAATAGGCCCGACGAGACGACCCTCGGGGAGGCCGAACGGATGGCTCGGACGAGCGACGAAGCCCGGAGCGGCTGGAGTCAAACCCTCGAAGACATGGCGGCAATGGCTGAGGACCGGGAGGCCGCCGGGTACGAGGTACTCACACTCCAGGCCGGGAACACGGCGCCAAAAGGGCCGGAACAGGGCGAGAAAGAGCGGTGGGGCCTGTTTTACGTCATCCCTGGTGACGATGCCGAAACCTTTCAGGACCTCCTCGAACGCGCCGATTTCGAGGAGACCGGCGTCTATCAGCAGTCGATCGGGCGGTACACCTTCATCGTGACCGAGTGCATCGACCACGATGCCGAACTGGATCTGCTGATCGCCGGGAGCTATCTCCGACGGGCAGCGCCGGACCTCGTCCGAGCCGCACTGGACCGTGAGGGGATGTACACCCACGTGAAGAAACTCGATGGGACCCATCTGGGTTCGATCGAACACGAGGACCCCTCGGCGTTTTTCCCGAACCCGGACTCGATTTTCGCCTACGAACAGTCTCTATAACGTAGCGCCGGATCTGTCGCTGTCGGCTGTCCGTTTTCTCAGCCCGTTTGTTGTTAATCCAACCATTCGTTCCCGTTCCGATGTTTTTAAATAAAGCCTGAGACTTCGTACCATATGTCATGGTGTCTGATGCCACGTCCATGGCCGTCACGGAATCGACCGGTGAGGTCATGGCCGCTGTCGAGGAGGCCGGCTCCCAGTCGCGGTATGTGATCGCTGACATTTCCCGGGATGACGCCTGGGTATCCGCGTCGACAGACGCGACACGAGACCTCAAGGCGTGGCGATAGGCCACCTTTTTGCCCACGGACCCCGTTCCGCAGTGTATGCACGCACAGGAGGTGACACCGGAGCGAACCCTGCTCGTCGAGCTCGAGTACGACGAGTCACTCTCCTCGGAACTCGCTGCCCTCGCCGAGTCCGCCGACCTCGAATCGGCCTGGATCCTTGGAACAGGGGCCGTCAGGAAGGCCGAACTCGCCGTCTACGACCAGGACGAGTTCAGCGCCGAGTCAGTTGCCTTCGACGAACCGCTGGAACTGCCGGTTTTCACCGGGACGATAACGACTGCAGACGAATCGCCCGCCAGTCAGGTTCAGGGAGTACTCGCTCGGCCATCAGGCCAGGCGCTGGCCGGTCGGATCGAGTCCGCGACCGTCTTCGGTGGGACGGCGATCGTTTGGGGCGTTGCCGAATCGCTTTCCCGGGACCCCGATCCCGCGACCGGTGTGGACCGGCTTTCTCTGTAGATGCGCGAGGTCGAATCCGCCTATTTCACCGAACTCGAAACGCGCCTCCAGCAGGCCATCTCGGTCGCCGAAACCGCACGCAAGCACGGAGCAGACCCGGTTCCGGACGTCGAAATCCCGGTCGCAACCGACATGGCCGACCGCGTGGAGAACATTCTGGGGATCGACGGCGTCGCCGCGCGAGTTCGGGAACTCGAGGACGACTATTCCCGCGAGCGAGCCGCGCTCATGCTCGTCGAGGACTTTGTCGAAGGGAACGTCGGCGAGTACGAAACCCGGCAGGGCAAAGTCGAAGGTGCGGTCCGGACCGCAGTGGCGCTGCTGACTGAGGGGGTCGTTGCGGCCCCGATCGAGGGCATCGATCGGGTGGAACTTCGTCAGAACGACGACGGGTCGGAGTTCGTGGCGGTCTCGTATGCGGGCCCGATCCGATCGGCCGGTGGGACGGCCCAGGCGCTCTCGGTGCTCGTTGCGGATTACGCTCGCGCCCTGCTGGGCATCGAGGCCTACCAGCCCCGCGAGGACGAAGTCGAGCGCTACGCGGAGGAAGTCGCACTCTACGACAAGGAGACCGGGCTTCAATACACGCCTTCGGACGAGGAGACCAAACACATCGCCAGGAACGTCCCGATCATGCTCGACGGCGAGGCCACTGGCGAAGGCGAAGTTTCGGGTTTTCGAGACCTGGAACGAATCGATACGAATCGCTCCCGCGGGGGGATGTGTCTGGTACTAGCGGAGGGTCTCGCGCTCAAGGCACCCAAGATTCAGCGTTATACCGACGACCTCGCCGAAGTCGAGTGGCCGTGGCTCCAGGCGCTCATCGACGGCGAAGTCGGGGCCGAGGCGGAGTCTGTGGAGGATGAACCTGGGACCGATGCCGACGAGCCCGACGAAACAACCGGCCCACCCCGAGTTGACTCGAACAGGAAGTACCTCCGTGATCTCATCGCCGGCCGACCTGTTTTCTCTCACCCGAGCGAACCAGGCGGCTTCCGCCTGCGATATGGCCGGGCCCGAAACCACGGCTTTGCGACCGCTGGCGTCCATCCCGCAACGATGCATCTCGTGGATGACTTCCTCGCGACGGGCACCCAGATCAAGACCGAACGACCAGGGAAGGCTGCAGGGGTGGTGCCCGTCGACTCGATCGAGGGTCCGACGGTGAAACTCGCGAATGGGGACGTGCGTCGCATCGACGACCCGGAGGAAGCCCTCGATGTCAGGAACGGGGTGGAAGCGGTACTCGATCTGGGTGAGTACCTGGTGAACTACGGCGAGTTCGTCGAGAACAACCAGCCATTGGCCCCGGCGTCCTACACGGTCGAATGGTGGGTGCAGGATATGGCGGCGGCCGGCGCCAACGTCCAGGCCCTCGAGGATTCCCCGTACGTGGATTTGGCGCACCCCGAGCCCGAACAGGCACTCAACTGGGCGCGTGACCACGACGCACCGCTCCATCCCGAATACACCCCACTCTATCACGACATCGACGTGGCGGATCTCGATCAACTTGCAGCCGCCATCGCGGCGGGGTCAATCGAAGATGACTCGCTGCATATCCCGCGGTCGCCTGGTGTCCGGGAAATCCTGGAGGTGCTCATTCTTGAACATCACCAGGCCGAGGAAACACTCGTGGTGGATGACTGGCGACCGTTTGTTCGGACTATCGGTCTCAGCACCGATCTCGACCGGGAATGGACTGTGAGGGAGCTCTCGGCGGCTGCCAGGGACTGGGGCAACGCCATGAAGGCCGTCGAGGAGGTGGCACCGTTCTCCGTTCGGGAACGAGCACCGACTCGCATTGGGAACCGGATGGGCCGCCCGGAGAAGTCCGAATCACGTGAGTTGAGCCCGGCTGTCCACACGCTGTTTCCGATCGGCGAAGCCGGTGGCAACCAGCGTGACGTCGGCAAAGCGGCCGCGGCGGGTGACGAGATCGACGGCACACAGGGCACCGTTGAAGTGGATCTCGGCAAACGCGAGTGTCCTGAGTGTGGCACTCGAACCTACAAACCCCGGTGTGAGGAATGCGGGGCCCAGACCCGCCCGGTCTATGAGTGTCCCGAGTGCTCGATTCGGGTCGAACCCGACGAGGCGGGCCGGGTCGAATGCCCGAAATGCGAGCGGGAACTCTCGAACGTCGAACGACAGACTGTCGATGTTCGCAGCGAGTTCCAGGAGGCACTCGCTTCCGTTTCGGAGCGAGAGAGCACCTTCGATATCGTGAAAGGTGTCAAGGGGTTGATGTCAGAAACCAAGATTCCCGAACCGATGGAGAAGGGCATTCTCCGGGCCAAACACGGCGTCACCGCGTTCAAGGACGGGACGGTTCGCTACGACATGACCGACCTCCCGGTCACGGCAGTTCGCCCGGCCGAACTCGACGTATCTGTCAGGAATTTCCGGGAGTTGGGCTATGAGGAAGACATCAATGGCGACCCGCTGGAGCATGCAGACCAGCTCGTGGAGCTGCGGGTGCAGGACATCGTGCTCTCGGATGGGGCCGCCGAACACATGCTCAAGACGGCGGATTTCGTTGACGAACTGCTCGAGGACTACTACGACCTCGAGCCCTTCTACAAGCTCACAGACCGCGAGGGGCTGGTCGGCGAACTCGTCTTCGGGATGGCCCCCCACACGAGCGCGGCCGTTGTCGGGCGGGTGGTGGGCTTTACTTCAGCGGCCGTGGGATATGCGCATCCGTACTTTCACGCCTCGAAGCGTCGGAACTGCTTCCATCCGGAGACCAAGATTTGGTTTCAGGACGAGAGGGGCGTCTGGCACTACGACCCGATCGAGGAGTTCGTGGAAGAACGACTTGATCCGACAACAGCAGCGGAAGACGATTTTGGTACGCTCGTTCAGGAATTGGATGGTGGGGTGGTTGTTCCGTCACTGAGCCAAGATGGCGAGATCGTCCGCAAACCGGTTGATGCAGTCTCAAAGCATGTTTCAACCGATCATCTGGTCACGATTCAAACCAGAAGTGGACGGGAGTTGACGGTAACTCCCGATCACGATATCCAAGTCCTCGAAGATGATAGTATTCATTCTAAAATGGCCAGTGAAGTATCCTCCTCTGATTCGCTTCTGACGCCTGCCCATCTGGAAGTTTTCGACAGTAGCGACAGCGCCCAGACGTTTGACCTTTTGGAGGAATTTCTCCAAGTGGATGAGATCGACCGCGAGTCTCTGATGGTGAAGGGAATCGATAAAGGAGAGTTATATAGCCTTTTTAAAGGTGTTCTCGCCGATGAATGGGAAGGCGAATTCTATCCACTGAAGAGTACTGCGGAGTTTCTCGGGTTACCGAAGAAAAGACTGAGTAATTACATCTATCGTGAAAGCATTCCGGTGGCGATTTTGATGGATTTGCTGGGGTCTTCCGAAGCGACAGTTGAACGGATTCCAAATGCGGTTACGTTGGGGATGAAAAGAGATCGGGTCGAAATAGACCGAATCGTAACTCTTGACAAAGATCTGGCTACGCTGATTGGATATTATGCTGCAGAGGGTTTTGCTCGGAAGCAGGAGACATCGAAGGGGACAATTCATCAGGCCACTATCTCCGGGATAGAATCAGTCGCTCGTGATTTTTTCGAAAACACGCTTGAACGGACATTCGGGGTCAAACCGTATCGTGAAAATCATGCAAAAGTCACCGTCTCAGGCCGGTTAATGCGAGTGTTCTTCGATAAGATTCTTGAAGTCGGGATTACTGCAGAGACCAAACATGTCCCACCGATAATTTTCAATCAATCGGACGAACTCGTATCATCGTTTCTAAGTGGCTATTTCAGTGGCGATGGACGGGTTGACAAATCATCTCTCCTAATCACGGCGACTACAGTCAGTCGGGAACTAAAGGAAGACTTGTTAGCACTTTTGACCCGTTTGGGAATAAGTGCTAGTGTTGATACGACAGACCCAATCCCGTTAAAAGAAAAGTTCCCCGACTTTTACGACGAAGAGGACAATTCAGTTTCACGGAAAGGGTATGTGATTAGAATCTCATCCACCGACGCTGTAGAATTCAGCCAGTCCGTCGGGTTGCATCTCCCCCGAAAGAACAAACGACTTCTCAATCACGTCAAGGAAACGAACCCTGCGGGTAGAAGAATTTTCGACGGGGGTGACGGCGACTATTTGGTAGACGAGGTGGCCGACGTAACGTATGTGGAATCCGGTGTCGAGTACACCTACAGTCTCACCGTCCCTGGCACGCATTCGGTCATCGTCAATGATACCTCTCAAAAGCAGTGCGACGGCGACGAAGATTGCGTGATGCTCCTCATGGATGGCCTGCTCAACTTCTCGAAGAAGTACTTGCCAGACTCTCGGGGTGGGAGAATGGACGCACCCTTGGTCATGTCCTCCCGAATCGATCCGGAAGAAATCGACGACGAGGCCCACAATATGGACACCGTGACCCAGTACTCACGGGAGTTCTACGAAGCCACCCGAGAGATGGCCGATCCCGACGCTGTCGACGTCGAACTGGCCGAGGACCATCTCGATACCGACCGGGCGTACTCGGATTTTGGATTCACCCACGACACATCGGACATTGCGCTCGGACCGGATCTTTCGGCCTACAAAACCTTGGGCTCGATGACGGAGAAGATGGACGCGCAACTCGAACTCGCCCGGAAACTCCGCGCCGTCGACGAGACGGACGTGGCCGAACGGGTCATCGAATATCACTTCCTGCCTGACCTGATCGGGAACTTGCGAGCGTTCACCCGCCAGGAGGTCCGATGTCTGTCCTGTGGCACGAAATATCGTCGAGTGCCACTTTCCGGGACCTGTCGAAACTGCGGCGGTGACGTGAATTTGACTGTCCACGAGGGCTCGGTGACGAAGTACCTCGAGACCGCCCTGGAGGTCGCCGAGGAGTACGGCTCACGGGAGTACACGAAACAGCGGCTGCGAATTCTGGAACGCTCGATCGAGTCGATTTTCGAGAACGACAAGAACAAACAAAGCGGCATCGCAGACTTCATGTGAATCGGCGGAAGTACCTGTTGACCCTCTCAGCCGCGGTTTATCGGACGTTCCACTGGGATTCCAGGACGGTGTGAGATTCCAGCGCAGATTCGAGCTCGGCCACACTTCGGGCGAGAGTTCTGGCGATGGACCGTTCGTACGAGATCCGGTGTGGAGAACCCGAGATATCCATTGCTCCAAGCACTGATCCATCCGGGTCCTGAACTGGGACGGCCACTGCTTTGAGGTTCTCCCAGGCCTCCTCCTCGTTGACTGCGTAGCCTCTCCGTCTGACAATATCCAGCTCCTCGCTAAGGGTTTCACGGTCGGTGATGGTGTATTCGGTCCGCTTTGGCAGGCCCCACCGATCGATGATGCTGTCGACGCGATGTTCGTTCATTTCGGCCAGCATTGCCTTGCCAGCCGCCGAACTGTGGAGATAGAAGTACTGGCCTCGCTGGAATCCTTTGAGAGTACCCGTATCGAGGCTATCGAAGAGCGTGATCGCTCGGCCGTTTTCCAGCACGGAGAAATTCACGACCTCGCTTGTCCGGCCGGCGATCTCGTAGACCTTCTCACGGGCCAGTGTAAACTCTGTTTCCCGCCCTTTGGCTTTCGTCCCGAGGTGGAACAGCTTGAGTCCCAATTGGTATCGGTCGTCCTGTTTCACTACGAGGTCGTTCGAAAGCAGCGTTTGGAGGTGTTTATGAGCCGTACTCACGGCCATATCGAGCGCCTCGGCGACTTCGCTGACGGTCGGGCTGTCCATGTCGGCAACTGCGTCGAGGATTCGAAGGGAGGTGTCTGTTGTTTCGTGGGTTCGTGGCGTGGGCCCGCTCATTGTATAGCCCAATGTTTCACGTTATAGAAAAACCCCGGCATCGAGTGGTGGCCAGCACAAAATTTTATATCGCTATATGTAGTTTATTACTTAAACGATGAGGCGGCCATGGCAGATGTCAGGACACTTTCGGCGGATTACAGCAAGGGTGAAAATTTGGCTCGGCTATTGGCCGAAACAACAGGATTTTGTAATTCTCCTGGGCTACTCGCTGATCTTTTATAGAGCGCCACGAGCGATAATTTCTATATTGGAATGTGGTTTGGTTGTGGAACCTTCCAATCTTCAGCGAGTTCTTCGTGGCGACTCTTTCACGATCGTCTTTGAATATGATCTGTGGCATCATGGTTTGGTGCCAAACCTCCGATTAGCATATAAGTTAAACTTCATACCGCTATACAAAATTTAGGCTGCGACCGAACACTCCGTGATAAACCTGATTATATCAGTGAATATGCCTCGCAAAGCTTCTCTTAAGCCCATTTCCCATAGCTGCCCTGTGAGGCTCTTTTGAGCCCGTTACGAAAACTGTCGTTTTGAGACCTCTTCCTGCTAGCTATGGTAAAACCCGTGGACGAGGTCAACCGCCTCGGGGTCAAGCCCCGAGGTATCCGCCTTGTAAATTGATGAAACCAAAACGGCCTTAGAGCAGACCGGTTAGGCAGGGGCTGGCGTTTCGGGCTCCTCCAGAATCGAGTTGAGGAGTTTGGATTGGGCGGCTGCCAGGTGTTCGGTAAACGTCGAGGTGGTAATTCCGAGTGCCTCTGCCACTTCGCCCGCGTTCGAGCCTTTCGGGTGCTTGAAGTACCCCATCGAGTGGGCGGTCTCCAGCACTTCGCGCTGTCGCTCTGTGAGCTCGCCCCGGTCGACGAACACGAGGTCCTCGGATCCTTCTTCGTCGCGGGAACTCACCAGCCGCTGGACGTCGACGTTATCGTAGTTGTCCCGTAGCGCCGTGACCGCCCCACGGAGTTCGTTCATTGTGGGGGCATGGAACACGATCGAGAGGTCGCCGTCGATCGCTTGGGTATCGACGATCGGGCAGTCGTACTCCTCAACCATCTCACAGGCACAATCGTGCCCGAACGAGCGCTGGAAACGATAGACTGACTGCTCCCCGTAGGAGAAGATCGGTTCGAGGTCCGCCCCTTCGGATGTGACCTCCGTGTCTGTGGCGAACTCCTCGGTGACACGACCGCTCTCCGGATCGACCCGTTTCGAGACGTTGAAACATTCGACCTCGTCCTGAGACACCTGTGCGACTGGACAGCTTTCCAGATCCGACAACCGTATTTTGGCCCTGATTCCACCAGCCTCTACGGCGTCGCTTGCGAGGGCGCTCATCGCTCGTCACCAAGCCCGTCCAGGCTCAACGACGGGGCCATGTCGGCGATTGACCCCATTCGTGATCTCACCGTGGCGCGATTCGTGTCGTACATATTTGGTTGTTTACCCCCAAGGGTCCTATAATCCGTTGTCCTTCCCAACTTTTGAAAACCGCGGTTACGCGCGGTTTCAGCCGCGTTATCGGCCGGAACAGACCTCACGACCCAAACAGCGGCTCCTGAAACCACCCCCCATATACGGGAAAGATGGGGTTAGCCTTGCTGGGGCCAAAACGGTTTAGCTGTCCTCTCCAGAATGATATATTGATGACTTCCGGCATTCGGGCTGAGTTGGCATTCGAAGATCCCTCAGCCTGTCAGATTGCCGGCTTTACCGATGGGGACACCGACGCGAAGTCGATTTCCTGGTCGGTCGCCCCCGAAACAGGGCAGATCACTGAAGAGTTCGCCGTCGAAGGGGACCCGGAGGTCGACGGGGCTTCTGAGGTGTTTTCTTATGGCAATCGAACCATCTACCGGTTCCAGCGCGATCACCAGGGATGCTGTCCTTGCGAAACCGTCCAAGATTTCGATGTCCCGGTTCGGGACATCCACACCGTCGATGGTGCACTGCACCTGGCCATCCATGTCGAGGACATGGAAGAACTCCGGGACATCATCGTCGGTATCCGTAAGGAGTTCTCTGAGGTGCGGATCGTTCGATTGGTCCATGCCGAGGAGACCGGCGATGACGACCTTGTGTTGGTCGATAGGGGCGAGCTCACAGAGCGACAGCGCGAAGTGCTGGAAACGGCCCACTTGTTAGGATATTTCGATCACCCGAAGGGGGCAAATGCCGGCGAAGTTGCCGACGAACTCGGAATTACCACCTCGACGTTTACCGAACACCTGGCGGCCGCCCAATCAAAGCTCCTCGCTTCGATTTTGTCGTAAACTCAGCCGTCCAATTGCGCCCCAATCACGTCGTCCACAGCCGCCAGAAACGCGGGTTCCTGCCCGGCAGGGACCGTGGCTCCCGCTGCCATGGAATGGCCACCTCCCTCGCCACCGACATCGGTTGCCGACACACGCATGGCCTGTCCCAGATCGATCCCGCGATTAGCCAGCCGTCCTGGGGCCCGGGCCGACACTTTGACCCCGTCGCCCGCAAGTTTGTCCGCAAAGCCGACGATGGGCCTGTGGCGGTCGATACCGTCCGAGCCCAACACCATGCCGGCGACTATCCCAACGATCGTGTCCCGGATCTCCGACCGGGCGTGAAACCACTGGACATGTGATTCTCGCCTGACGCCTGTTTCGACAACCCATTCGATGCCCTTCGAGAGGTTCATTCGATGCTCTCGAAGCAACTCCAGGGCGGCCTCGAGAGCCTCCTCACGGTCACCTCGACAGACTGCCAGGCCGATCTCGCTTCGTTCGTAGCGAGCCGTGGCGTTGAGCACCGTCGAGAATTCACTCGCATCTCGAAGTTGGGTACCTGGCTCCTCCCGGGCGAGTATGTATCGGGTCCCGACTAACCGCTCAATTCTGTCCGAGGGGACGCCTCGTTCCATGGCCCTGGTCATAAGCCCGCTCGCGACCGTGGTTCGGGTCTCGGGATCTAGTTCGGTCCAGGTCGGCCATCGATCCCCGTCTTTGATCGGGACCGGGAGCTCTTCGAGGAATTTGATCGCTCCCCGCCGGTTGCCCGTGATCCCCGGAATACGAACGTCCGAGGTGTATTCGAGGAGTTTCGGCAGTGGTCGGGTCTGGGTCCCGTAGACGGCGAGATCGGTGCCACTTTCGACCATCCCTGCTGTTTCGCCCTCCGCAGCGATCGCCTGATTCGCGCCGACGAGTTCGCCCTCGACAGTTTGCCTATCACCGATCGCCCCGACGACCGCCAGCGCTGCGAGTTCACGTGGGTCTCCCTCCACGGCCCCGATCTGGTCCGCCATCGCTCGAGCCAGGACGTAGGCCGTCCCCGCTCCCGCGAGTTCCCGGCCCCCATCGAGACCGACTGTACGGGGATTGAGAAAATGCTCGATGCTGGCATCGACTGGCTGATGGTGATCGACCACGATGGGTGTGAACTGTCCCGTACTGGCATGGTGGGCGAGCCGATCCAGTCCGCCACTACCCAAATCGGTGAAGAGCACCGTCTCCGTGGACGCGGCAGCGAGTTCGTCGATGGCATCCTCGTCGAGCCCGTGTTTGATCTCGGTCATTACTTCCACGCCGGCCCACTCGAGAGCGGTCCCAGCAATCGCAGCGCTGGTCAGGCCGTCGGCATCGTCGTGAGAAACCAGTCGGACCGAATCCGCAGCCGCGAGATGAGCGGCCGCCCGAGATGCTCGCTCGTGCAGGGCGGGGACGGGTGGCTCCATTACGCTCAAATCAGTCGGCACCCGGGATAAACGTGCGGACCGGCTCAGTGGCTCTCCAGTTCGCCGACGACGGCTCGGGCCAGCGCCGCAAAATCGGCTGACTCGGGCACGATGCTGACAGTGACTCCGGCCGCAGCTGCAGTCTCTGCAGTCGGGGAGCCGATGGCGCCGACGACGGCTGACTCGAGTCCGTCCCGAACCGCGGCTTCGACGTCCCGGTCGGCGGCAATGGAGAGGAAATGCTTGACGGTCAGCGAGGAAGTGAAAAGCGCCCCGTCAAGTGCTCCATCCGCTGCCAAAGCGACTGATTCTCCGGCCCCGTCGGGAATCACGAGTTCGTAGAGCACCGTTTCGTGAACATATGCGCCGGCGTCGGTGAGCCCCTGGATGAGGGTTGGGCTCCCGTGATCGCTTCTGGCCACCTCCACTCGCTCACCGTCGACCGAGTCTTCGAGGGCGTTGACGAGCCCAGCCGAGGTGTACACTTCGGGAACCAGATCGACGTCGAATCCGGCCGCCTCGGCGGCGTCCGCGGTGGCCGGCCCGATGGCCACAAACTGTGTGTCTTTTGACTCCCACCCGGCCTCGGCAGCGAGTTCGACGCCCGTTTTGCTCGTGAGAACGGTGACTGCGCCGTCTGATCTGGGTTCGGTGCCGGTTGGCTCGACTGCAAGCATCGGGTCCGGAACTGGCTCCACATCGTGTTCCTCGAGCAGTTCGACTGCGTCTTCGATGCGCTCGTCATCGGGGCGAAAAACTGCCACCTTGGGGGCCGACTCCGTGTCACTGGTCATGTCCGTTTGGCCTCCTCGATGAGTTCGGCCGCGCCACGGTCGGCCAGATCAGCCGCAAACCCTCTGGCGTCTTCGGCATAGGACTCGACGTTCAGGGCCCGTCGCTCGGTGAGTTCCTCGCTCCCGTCCTGGCTGAGCACCTGGACGTTCGTTTGTACCACGTCGCCCTGAAGCGTTGCGTGGACGCCCAGCGGAGCGACACAGCCGGCGCCAAGTGCTTCCAGCACGATTCGTTCGGTCGTCGTCGCGACACGGGTCGGCGGATGATCGAGCGCGGTGTGGATCGCCTCGGCAACTTCTGTTCCCTCGTGGGCAGCGACCGCAAGCGCTCCCTGTCCCGCGGCGGGAACGTGGGTTTCGACGGGAAGGTCATGGGTAGGGACGGCATCGAGGAGCCGGCTCCGGACCAGACCGGCTTTCGCGAGGACGATGGCGTCATATTCGGTTTCGACCTCGCGACCGAGGGCGGCCCGCTCGATTTCGGCCAGCGAGTCGAACCACTCCTCGGCGCTCTGACTGTCCGGTGGGGCGACGTCCTCGTTTTCTTCGGCTTCGAGCCTGGCCTCGTGTTCGTCCTGTAGCGTCGGAGCGAGCGCCTTCTCGAGTCGCGTGTCGACGTTCCCTCGCAGCGGTTCGATGGTCAGATCGGGGCGACGGGACTGAACCTGAGCGCCCCGTCGAAGGCTGGAGGTGCCGACGACCGCTCCCGAGGGGAGCCCGTTGAGCGTGTCGCCGTCGGGCGAAACGAGCACGTCCCCGACTGCACCACGGGCGGGAACGGCGGCGATGACGATCTCCTTGGGTTCCTCCGTGGGCACGTCTTTCATCGAGTGGACCGCGCCATCGACGCTTTCGTCCATGACGAGCCGATCGAGTTCCCGAACGAACGCGCCGGTCTTCCCCAGATCCTGGATGAGTGCATCCTCAATGCGATCACCTTGCGTAGTTACGTGCCGCAGATCGGCCTCGATGCGGTGGTCCGAAAGCCGGGACTGGATCTGGGTCGCCTGTCGGAGGGCCAGATCCGACCCCCGTGTCGCGAGTTCGATGGTCCCTTGAATACTCATACGGCCTCATCCGTCCCCAGGGAGGGAAAACCCCTCGTCTCTGCGCTTCCGTTCACAGGACGGCTTTGTAGGCCTCCAGGGTCTCCTCGATGTCCTCCTGGGTATGGGCGGCGGTGAGGAACTGCGATTCGAACTGGTTGGGCGTGAGGAGCACGCCTTCCTCGCGCATTTTGTGGTAGAACACCCGCTCCCAGCGATCGGTGGCGGCGGCTTCGACGTCACTCGCGTCGGTCGGGCAGGTCTCGCTTTGGGTGCAGTCGGGGTCCTGGCGACACCCGGCCGAACAGACTCCCTCCTGGCCGGCGCCGTTGCGGGTGAAGATGACCTTGAACATACTGTCGATGCCGGTCACCGTATAGTCCGGCGCCTGGTCGGCCACGATGTCGACTAACCCCGACCGAATCTCGTCCCCGAGATCGGCCAGGTGCTGGTAGACGTTTTCTTCAGCCACGTATCGCAGCGTTTCCAGCCCTGCGGTCATCGTTACTGGATGGCCCGAGAAGGTGCCGGCCTCGAAGACGTCACCTGAAGGGGTCAGCGATTCCATAATTTCGGCTCGACCCCCGACCGCACCGACCGGGAAGCCGCCGCCGATCACCTTGGCCAGGGTGGTGAGATCGGGTTCGATTCCGAAGTGGCTCTGGGCACAGCCCAATCCCCCGACCCGGAACCCGCTCATGACCTCGTCGAAGATCAGCAGGGCGCCGTGTTCTCGGGTCAGGGCTCGGAGTGTGTCGTGATAACCCTCTTGGGGCATCACGATGCCACGGTTGCCCAGGATCGGTTCGGTGAGGACAGCCGCGATGTCTTCACCCTGTTCGGTGAATACCTGTTCGATGGCAGCCTCGTCATTGAACGGAACGGGAACAGTCTGCGAGGCGAATTCGGCCGGGATTCCTGGACTTGACGGGACTGCCTCGCTCCGGTCGCCTTCGACGAGCGTGCTCTCCTGAGCGCCGT
Organism: Halodesulfurarchaeum sp.; assembly: GCF_036626455.1. Lineage (NCBI taxonomy): Archaea > Methanobacteriati > Methanobacteriota > Halobacteria > Halobacteriales > Halobacteriaceae > Halodesulfurarchaeum > Halodesulfurarchaeum sp. The sequence continues at coordinate 18,327 of NZ_JAZKRK010000014.1, forward strand.
GATAGCCGCCCTGCATGACGACGACTTTGTCTCGGCCCGTGTACCCGCGTGCGAGTCGCACGGCCGCCGTCGTCGCTTCGGTCCCGGAGTTCACGAAGCGGACCATCTCGATGCTGGGGACGTGGCGCGCGATGAACTCAGCGAGTTCGATCTCGACCTCCGTGGGAGCTCCGTACATCGGGCCGTCGCTGACCTGGCTTTGGATGGCCGCGATCACTTGGTCGGGGAGGTCGTGGCCCAGGAGGACGGGGCCGTAACCGGCCACGAAATCGATGTAGCGGTTGCCGTCGGCGTCGATCACGTGGCTCCCATCGCCCCGTTCGATGAAGGCCGGATAGGGTTGGCTCGCTCGAACCGGGGAGTTCACCCCGCCAGGAAGCACGGAGAGGGCCCTATCGTAGAGGTCGCGTGACGTAGTGTGTCGCATGGCTCGTGGTTTGACAGGCGGGGCCATGAAGGTAGTGCTGTTCGCCGCGTGTGTTGGCAGTCACCTCCGCTCACCGACTCACAACTGCTCGGCGACCGTTTCCGCGAAATATGTAAGAATCAGATCCGCGCCCGCCCGCTTGATCGAGACGAGCGATTCCATGGCGGTCGCCTCCAGGTCGAGCCATCCATTTTCAGCCGCCGCATGAAGCATGGCATACTCGCCGCTGACGTTGTAAGCGGCGACGGGATAGTCGAAGTTCTGGTTCACCTCACGGACGACGTCGAGATACGGCAATGCGGGTTTGACCATCAACACGTCGGCCCCCTGTTCGACGTCAAGGGCCACCTCCCGGAGCGCCTCCTCGCCGTTGCCCGGGTCCATCTGGTAATGCCGCCGGTCGCCGAAACTGGGGGCTCCGTCAGCCGCGTCCCTGAACGGGCCGTAGAAGGCGGACTCGTACTTGGCGGCGTAGCTCATTATGGGTGTCTGTTCAAACCCTGCTTCGTCGAGTGCCCCCCGAATCGCCCCGACCATCCCGTCCATCATCCCACTCGGGGCGACCATGTCCGCTCCGGCTTCGGCGTGTGAGACGGCCGTTCGGGCGATCTGGTCGAGGGTTGGATCGTTGTCGACGGTCAAGGTCACGTCCTCAGGGGCCCCCGGTTCGAGGACGCCACAATGTCCGTGGTCGGTGTACTCACAGAGACAGACGTCCGTGATGAGGTAGGCGTCGGTCTGCCGGCTCACTCGGCGGGTCGCCTCCTGAATCACGCCGTCTTCCGCCCAGGCGCGTGAGCCGTCCTCGTCCTTGGCTTTGGGGACGCCGAAGAGGATGACCGATTCGACCCCGGTCTCGAGCACCGCTTCGACCCGGTCGACGATTCCGTCGACTGGCACCCGTTCGTGACCAGGCATCGAGGGAATTTCGACCCGTTCCTCGGCCGTCGCGTCGACGAAGACCGGCGCCACGAGATCGGTCGCCGAGAGGCCGGTCTCCCGAACCAGGTCCCGGATCCCGTCCTGTCGGAGTCGTCTGGGGCGTCGCGTGAGGTCCATACTATCTCTGGCGCGCCGACCAAGATAGTAGCCACGGTACCCAGAAATCACTGGCGACCGCTATTTCGGGGCAAACACCTTTTGTGGGTCTTCGTGAATGCCTGTGCATGCCAGGCGCCCGTTTCAGCCAGGCCGATCGTGTTGCCCTTCGGACGGTCGAACAGGAAGACGCGCCGTTTCTCAAGGCTCACGCGAACGACCCAGCGATCCGGGTTCCGCTGACCTTCACCGGCCCGACAACCCTCGCCGAGCAGGAGGAATACATCGAGGAGGACGATGACGGTGCTGCGTTTCTGGTGACGGTCGCGGGTGAGGAGACGGGGTACAACGACGAGTACGTCGTCGATTCCGAACCCCCAGTCGAACCAATCGGCTTTCTCACCCTGTTCCACGTCGACGAGGCAGCGGGCAGCGCGAATATCGCCTACTGGATCACCCCGTCAGCACAACAACAGGGCTACATGAGCGAGGCCGCGCCACTCCTCCTCGATTACGCGTTCGGGCAGCGGCGGCTCCATCGCGTGGTTGCACGGGCGCTCGAGAACAACACCGCCTCACAACAACTGCTCGAATCGCTTGGGTTCACCAGGGAAGGAACCGAGCGCGATGCCAAATTCGTCGAAGGTGACCATCGAGACGTGGCTCGCTATTCACTGCTCGCCCCTGAATGGAGGGTGAGCGATACACAATCGAGCTGATATCGGTTTGAAACGGTGGCCGTCAAAAAGTCCCAATATTGGGGAATTATGGTGTGTGAGCCCCTCACAACCCACCATAAGGTTTTTTACTCACCCCTCAGTATCGCGGGACGTTGCCGGTGATCGACATGACCACGCGCTACCCGATCCCCTCTCTGTTTGCCCCCCTCCTTCCCACCAGCTGGCGTGACGGGTCCACCGTCACTGCCACGGGGTCTCGGGAGCGTGACTGGGCGGTCATTTGCCTGGTCCAGGTCGCAGGGATTTCCCGGCGGACCTGACTCCGGCGACAATTCCGCCGCGTTCTCGTGCTCCACCTTCTGGTCACCAGTATCGCCCCCAGACAGTCCTTCGGCCCTCCATACCAATGCGACGACACGACCGACTCCATTCGCACGCACCACACGCAGACGGCCCCCGACCCGCTCCGCCCCTCCGGCGCTCGCTGGCGATGGCGGTGGCCATCCCGTTGATGGCCACGTTCCTGCTGTCCCCGGCCGGTCCGGTGTTCCTGCTGGGTTTGGCAGCCCTCTCGCTTGCCGCGATCGGGTTGTAGGCGGCTTGCTGACGAACTGTATTTTCACGTCTCCGCGACCGAAAGCAGCCGTTCGAAAGCCGAAAGAAACCGCTTGTAACCCAACTCCCGACTCAGTCCGCAGCGGCCGGCGTTTCGCTCCCCTGGTTGGTTTCAACGGCGTCCCAGACGACCTCCGCCAGGTCGACGACTTCGATGTCGTCCTGATAACCGCCGGACTTCGCGCCGTCCTCGTACATCGTCATACACATCGGACAGGAGACGATGAACTGGTCGACGTCTTGTCCGCCTGCAGTGTCCTCGAGGGCCTCTCGAATCCGCTCCTCGCCCGGTTTCTCCTCCTCGTCGGGGTCGAGCCAGAGGCCGCCGCCCCCACCACCACAACAGTAGGAGTCGGACTTGTTCCGGGGCATTTCGTCGAGTTCTGCGCCGGTGGAATTCAGCACCGCCCGGGGCGCCTCGAACTCGTCGTTGTAGCGGCCCAGGTGACACGGATCGTGGAAGGTCGCTCGGGTATCTAACTCCGTCCCGGAAAGCGGCAGCGCCCCGGTTTCGACGAGGTCCTCGACGACCTGGGTGTAATGCTCGACGTCGTCACCGCGCTCCCAGCCGAACTGGTGGTACTCGTTCGTGAAGGTGTTGTAGGCGTGGGGGTCCGTGGTGACCATGGTGTCGTAGTCGACGGACTCGAAGGTCTCGATGTTCTCCATGGCCAGCATCTCGAAGAGCCCCTCCTCGCCCACGCGACGGATGTCGTTGCCGGCGTTTTTCTCGTCCTCGTAAAGGATGCCATACGAGACGTCTGCGGCCTCGAACAGTTTGGCCAAGGCGCGGGCCACCTTCTTATTGCGTTCGTCGAAACTCGGGTAATCGCCGACGTACCAGAGGTAGTCCACGGCTTCCTCCCGGGCGTCCGGGATCTCGAAGTCTAGTTCCTCGGTCCACTCGGCACGGGTCCCTTCCGGCTCGCCGAATGAGTTGCCCTGCTGGAAGAGGGCCATCATGGCCTCTTGGACGTTCTCGTCCATCTGGCCGGATTCGGTGAGCCGCCGGTTCATCTCCGTGAACTGCGTGACGTGCTCGATCTCGACGGGACAGGCGTCCACACAGGCCATACACGTCATGCAGGACTCCATCGTCTCGGCGTCGATGACCGAGTCCTCGTCGCCCGAGATGATGGGGATTTCCTCGGTTTCGTCACCTTGGAGTTCGCGACCGTACTTCCGCAGGTCCAGAATGACATCACGCGGATCGAGCGGCCGACCTGACTGGTTGGCCGGACAGACCGAGGTACAGCGCCCACACTTCGTACAGGCGTCGTGATCGAGCAGCTGTTTCCAGCTGAAATCCTCGATGGTACTCGTCCCGATGTCCTCCGGGTCCGCGTCCTCGGGGACTCCCGGAAGCCGAACCCCAGCCTGCGGATCGCGAGCGATCACGTTTGCATAACTCGTCAGCATGTGGACCGGCTTGGCGTAGGGCACCGTCGCCACGAACCCGAGTGCGAGCAGGGCGTGGGACCACCAGAGCGGTCGATACACTGCCGCTGCAATGTCTGGGCTCAAACCCATTCCCGTGAATATCGAGGCGATCGTCCAGCCGACTACGCTCACAGTTTCGAAGTCCGGCATACCCATGCCGGCGATGCGAAGTCCCTCTTGCAGGAAGCCCCCGACACCGAGGAGGAACAGGGCCCAGACAAAGAGGTCGTCCTCTAACCGGGTGTGCTTCCCCCAGAGTCGGTCTTTGCGGGTGATGTAGCGCTGGAAGAGTGCCATCGCCATGCCGACGATGAAAACAAAGCCCATGACATCGACGACGAAGGAAAAGGAGAGGTAGAAGTCACCGTTGAAGAAATGCTCCTGCTGGAGGAGCTTCACCCAGATGTCCATCTCGAAGGCGACGATTGTCGTCGCCATCAGCAGGGTGAGAAAGCCCCAGAAGATGAAACTGTGCATCAAGCCGGCGAAGAAATCCCGATCGAACTGTTTGATATTACTCCCAACGATTCTCGTGGCCTCGACGATTCGAGCGGTGAGGTCATCCACCCGATCGAAGGGATCTTCGGACCCCTGTCGATACCGCTCGACCCGTTGATAGAGCCCGTACAGGAACAGCAGCACCGCCACGACGGTGAGGAAGTAAAACAGCAATTCCCCCGTGTGGGTGATCTGCCAGAACGCCTCCCGCGTAATGTCACTTGCCTGTGCGAGTAGCACCATACGGAATGGTCCCCACACTTCGCGCTTAAAACTTTCCAAGACCCGTGGAACGGGGCGAGTGTTGCCCCTTGTTGACGGAAAATATTACGGGAGGTGTGGTTTGTGCACACATCCCGAGCGATGGAAATCCTGGCATATGCGGGTGCGCGCAGTAGGAATACGGTCCTAATTCTCCGTCGAAACCGTCCCCACGAGTGTCCCTTGTGGAGCGCGCACGTTGACGACAAACCTATCCCGATCGTGTGCCAGGTATCAAGTATGGGCGATCGGACCGAGGAACTCCGCGAACTTTTCGAGTCCGTGACCGGAACTGAATCGGTCACCGAGCGGCAGCGACGCCCCCGGGGCTCGCTCGGATCAGATACGGATCCCAGGGAGGCCCTCGAAGCGGAGATCGAGACGATGCAATCGGCCCACCCGTTCGAGACGGCTCTCCCGCTCTCCGCATTGGCGACGGTCGTCGAACGCTTCTACGAGGGGGATTCCGATGCGGAGATCGCACATGAATTGAGCGGCCAGGGAGAGACCATTGACCCCTCGACTGTTGGGACGGCCCGCCTGGATCTGCATCTGGTCCGGGAGTCGGACCGACCCGATTCGGACGCGGGTCCGCTTCTCGAAGCGATCTCCGAGGGGACGAAATCGGTGGACACGGCCGCCAAGACCCTCGACGTGTCTGCCTCGACTGTCGAATACTGGTTGCGAGTTCGGGAAACCCAGATCGAACGCCGCCAAGTCGCAGACCGCTATCGACAGGCGTTCGAAACCATTCTTCAGGACCGTGACATCGGGGAACGGCTGACTGCGAGTCTGGAGGAAACGGGTCTCGGCGAGGCCGTCGCGGACCAGGAAGTCGACGTCGACATGTGAGGTGGGGAAAAAAGTTCCCCGGAAGCGATGGCTACTTGTCGGTCGGTGTCCTGCATTTCGTCTAACTTTAAGGGAAAAGACCGGGCCACTGGTGGCTATGCCCGACACCGTCCGACTATCCGATCTTTCGTTGGCGGCCTTCTGCCCACGGAAGCTCCACTATGCCCGGCAAACGGACCGAACGCCTCCATCCACCTACCAGGACGCGCTGGATCTGAGCCAGCGGTACGGGGACGTCTTCGGTCCCGGGCCGGCGGACCTCCCAGCGGAGAAATTAGCCGTCCACCCATCGACCTTCTGCGAGGCGCTTCGGGCGGCCCGCACCTCGCATGCGGCCTGGGAGGAACTGGTCGCTCCCGAACGGACAGACGTCTCGCTAACAGGGAAAGACGTCCATGGCGTCGTCGCGAAGGTCCTAACCGATCCCCTTACACCGTCGCTGGTGTCGCCGGGTGCGCCACCGCCAGAGGGCGTCTGGCAGCCCCAGGCAGTCAAAGCTGTGGGGGCGGCAAAGGCACTCGCCTGGGAGTGGGAAACCCCGGTCGATCGGGCGTTCGTTGAGTATCCTCGCCACGGCGTGATTCGTTCCGTGGAGTTGACCACCCGACACAAAGCCGCGTATCGCCGGACGCTGCGCTCGATTCGTTTGATGACGGCTCCGCCACAGCGAATTGATGACGACACCAAGTGTGAGACCTGCCGGTTCGCCGACCGATGTGGGGTCCGGACGCGGTCTCTCCGGTCACTGCTAACGGGTTGAGCTGCCCAGAAGCCCACAATCAGGGGTGGGCCTGGAGCCACGCCTCGATGTCAGCCACGAGCGGCCCGTCGCGGTGGATCTCCCCCCGCTCCACGTCGACAACCGTACTCCCAGTCCCGCCGGTCTCTCCCCCATCGAGTACCTCCGCTGCGGCCGCTCGGATCTCCGAATCGAGGGAGTCCGGATCGGTAACGCTGGGGCGACCACTCACGTTCGCGCTGGTCGCAGTAATGGGCTCGACAGCGTCGAGCAATGCGTGGGCCAGGTCGTGGTCTGGCACCCGGATGCCGACGCGATCCTCGCCAGCGGTTAGCGCGTCCGGCACGACCGCTCGCTTTGCCATCACGACAGTCACCGGACCGGGCAGGAATTCCGCCATGAACGCTCGCTCCCGCTCGCTCACCGAGACGTATGATAGGGCCGTCTCGGGGGTGGGAACGGCCAGCGAAATCGGCTCTGACCGGTTGCGCCCCTTCGCGTCGAAAACCCGGGTAATCGCTTCGGGGTCGAGCGCGTCCGCACCCAACCCGTAGACCGTCTCGGTCGGATAGACCACGAGGTCGCCAGCCTGGATCGCGTCGGCGGCCCGGGCAATTGGCCCTCGTGGAGTTTCGGCACGCCCCTCGCTCATGGTATGGGTGTGGATTCCGGGTGGGAATAAGGTTCGCCCTGAGAGGATCCTACAGGTCCTCGAGTGCGTCTTCAAGGGCGTCGTAGTCGGGGAACTGCGGCCAGGCATCCGCAACCCAGGTGAAGGCGACTGTCCGGTCCGGCTCGATGAGGAAGAAGGCGAGGCGCGGCTCTTCGATCCCTTCCATGCCGTCCAGGTCGTGGGTGACGCCGTACTTCGCGGCGATCTCGTTTGCCGGGTCCGAATAGAGCCCCCGGACCGATTCGATGCCCTCGTCCTCGATCGTCCGTGCGTGGTCGTAGGGGGTCGAGATCGTCAGGCCGACGACCTGGACTGCCGACTCCAGAATCGAACGGTCCGTGAGTTCGTTGTAGACGTAGGTTGTGGGGAAGGCACCGTCCATCGGGTGGAAGAAAAGTAAGATTGGTCCCTCCTCGAGCAGGTCGCTGAGTGACACGTCCTCCCAGAACTCCGTGTTCACCAGTGGGCGGGTAAAATCCGGAGCTTTTCCCCCCACCGCGACGTGATCAGTCTCCGGTAGCTCCACAACTTTGCGTCTCATTGGTCCGCCCCCCGGTTGCGGTAGGTGTTGTAGAGGTACTTCACGATCCGGCCGCTCTCGCCCATCGCCACGCCGGTGTTGTGATCGACGATGACCGGGACTTCACGGCTCCCCGTGAGGCGCTTGATGATATTCCGCTCGGAGTGCATCGCTTCGATGAACCGCGAGTGATAGGACACGCCCAAATCGTCTAGTGTTCGGACGACCCGTTCGCAAAACGGACAGCCCTGTAACCGATACAGCGTGAGGTCCACGTCGACTGACGGGGGCTCCTCGGGGACCGACTCTGTCATGTCCCAGATTCGGGGATGAATCGGGAAAACCCTGCCGAGTCCGGCCCACTCACCCGCCTTTCCCGACGAAGAAACTCTTTAGGTCACGGGCCCGGAACTCCAGGTGTTGATGGGTGTCCTTCCTACCATGACTGCTGGGCTCGGTATCGCAGCCTCGCCCACGGCCTGGACCGTGTTCGGTGTCGCCGTAATCCTGCTTCTGGTCGCGCTCTCGGGCTTTTTCTCCTCCTCCGAGATCGCGATGTTCTCCCTGGCGCGCCACCGAATTGATGCGTTATACGAGGAGGGCATTTCGAACTCGGCGGTTGTCAAGGAACTCAAGTCCGACCCCCATCGGCTGCTTGTCACGATACTGGTGGGGAACAACCTGGTCAATATTGCGATGTCCTCCATCGCGACGGCCTTGTTGGGCTACTATCTCACCCAGGGGCAGGCCGTCTTCGCGGCCACGTTCGGTATCACCGCGCTGGTCCTGCTTTTCGGCGAGATCGCACCCAAGTCATATGCGGTCGAACACACCGAATCGTGGGCGTTGCAGGTTTCTCGCCCACTCGCCTGGACCGAGCGACTGCTCTATCCGCTTGTCGTCGTCTTCGATCAGCTCTCACGGGTCGTGATCGGTTTCACTGGTGGACACGCGGCTATCGAGACCTCCTACGTGACCCGCGACGAGATCCAGAACCTCATCAAGACCGGCGAACGGGAGGGGGTCATCGAAGCCGACGAACGGGAGATGTTCCAGCGCATCTTCAGGTTCAACAACACGATCGCCAAGGAAGTGATGACCCCCCGGCTGGACGTCACGGCGGTCGACGCGGACGATTCCATCGAGACAGCCATCCAGACCTGTACCCAGAGCGGCCACGAACGGGTCCCGGTCTACGAGTCGGATCTGGACACCGTCATCGGCGTTGTCCGACTCCGCGATCTTGTCAGGGAACACCTCTACAGCGAGAACGGCGAGGCCACGCTGCGGGACCTCATCGAACCGACACTCCACGTTCCCGAATCGAAGAACGTCGACGATCTCCTCCAGGAAATGCAGGAGGAGCGGGTCGGCATGGTCATCGTCATCGACGAGTTCGGCACCACAGAGGGCCTGATCACCACGGAGGACATCATCGAGGAGATCGTCGGCGAGATCCTCGAAGGCGAGGAAGAACGACCTGTCGACCGAGTGGACGACCGAACAGTCCTGGTCCGAGGCGAAGTCAACATTGAGGAAGTCAACGGTGCACTCGACATCGAACTCCCCGAGGGCGAGGAGTTCGAGACCATCGCCGGCTTCATCTTCAACCGAGCGGGACGGCTCGTCGAGGAGGGCGAGGTCTTCACCTACGAGAACATCGAACTCCGGGCCGAAACGGTCGAAGACACGCGGATCATGAAAGCCCGGGTCACGAAACACGAAGACGAGGCAGGGCCTCCGGACGCCGAAAGGCCAGGCGTGGAAGAACTCTAGCTACAGAAACAGGGAGACGAGTCGGAAGCCCGCGTAGCCGACGACAATCGCGAAGATGAGCGATCCAACCCACGCGAGCACCGTGTATCCCATTTTGGACGCACTCACCCCCTCCCAGCCTTCGACGGCAAGTCCGCTGCCCATGATCGCGCTAACGACGATCTCGTTGAAGGAGACGGGAACGCCCAGAAACACTGCGAGTTGGGCCAGCACGAAGGCAGGAATGAGTGCCGAAATCGACCGCCTGGGGCCAAGCGAACTGTAGTCCTGCGCAATGGCCTTGATCATCCGCGTCGCTCCAGTCCAGGAGCCCACGAGTAGGCCGATACCCCCTCCAAGAAGGATCATCTGTAGGGGCACGGTCTCCCCCACGAGCGGAATCAACGGCCCCACGGCGAGGCCGACCTGGCTCCCCCCAGCCGAGAAGGCAACGAGCCCACCCATGGCGACCAGAAAGTGACGCATACCCGCCACGGGGTCCTGGCCGAGGTCCCACCAGAGAAGAACTGCGACAGCGACCCCCAGCGCAAGTGATGCGACCACGATGGCTGCTGTCGCTGGCCCTCCTGCCGCCTCGGCAGCCACCTGCGCGATCGAGCGCGCGGATTCCTCTCCGAGCACGTCGAATCGGATGTTCGCCACGATGATCCCCACCAACCCGCCGAGCAGGGGCACGAGGATCTGCTCGCGCTCGAATGCCAGGAACGCCTTCGCCGTTGCGAACGCCACACCGCCACCGACGAACGGGACGGCGACCCAGAGCGCGACGATCTCCTGATAGCCCGCCCACGCCGGGTCACCACCCAGGGCGAGCCCCACACCGACGACCGCGCCGGTCACAGTAAACGCGGTGGCAATTGGATAGCCAGCGAAGACGCCGACGGCGACGAGGGTTGCCCCGATGCCCAAAACCGTCACGACCGCGACGGGAGTCAACGTCACCCCCTGGATCAGGCCCGTGCCGACCGTTTTGGAAACGTTCGCCCCCTGCATCACCGCTCCCGCGAAGCCGAGAAGCCCGACGAGAAACCCCGCCCGCATGACCGAAATCGCGTTGGCCCCGACAGCGGGGGCAAACGGTGTCGAGCCGCTGGAGCCGGCGCCGATCGCCCACGCCATGAAGAGGCTGGCAAGCGACGCGACGAGTAACGTCGCGAGAGCGCCGACACTCATCACATTCGGATGAACGGGGCCCCGTTAAGTGCTTGCCGGGTTGGTGTTTTGCGGGTGGGAGTCAATTTGTCTGCGAATCCGGGGCCGCGTCGTCTGGGGAGTCCGTTCCGTCCGGTGCCTCGACACCCTCGACGGCCTCGACCGTCTCCACGTCTTTTTCGGTATCGACGTGCCACCGCTGAAAATCCTCGAAGGTGCGGAGGTAGTCGGTCACCTCTTCTTTCAGGGTCTCGTCGTTGACGTTGACCTCGAAGACGAACTCGTCTTGGGACCGGAGCCGCTGGATATTCGCGCTGATCAATTCGTTATCGAAGTAGTACGGTGCGACCTGGGTCATGACCCGCTGGTAGACGGTGTTTTCCAGCTTTCGCAGGACCTTTCGGCTTGCCGTATCCGCCGCCCGGGCGACGTAATCGATCGTGTCCTGCCACTTCTCGACGGCCCCATCCCGGTCGTTCTCCTCGATGTGCTCGTAGGATTCGGTCAGGCGTTCCCCGGCGGACTGCAGGTCTTCGTCGGCCGATTTACCCTCGGCTTCACCTTTTCCCTCACCGACGCTGGCCTGATCTGCGGTTTTCTCCGAGACGTCGGACTCGATCTGTTCGTGCATTTTGGGTCGCCACTCGACCCAGTCCTCGAAGGCTTCGGGGTACGACTCTGTCGTCGAGGCCTCCCGAAGGGCCGTGGTGATGCGCTCGCCGTGCTCAACGACGTCACCCCAGGTTCCCCGCGTTTTGAAACCCGAGATGCTCTCTTCCATTAGTATGCACTCCGTTCCGCACCGTAAACACCTTTTCCCTGCCGGGCGCGGACCGATACCGATAACCGCTCGGTGTGAGTGAACCCGCACATGCCAATTCGGGACCAAGAGCACGGCGCACTGATCTCCCACGCGTTTGCGACTACCACCCTCTCGACGCTGCGGGACGCCGAGACAGCGCAGATCGGCTTCCGCAAGGGCCTCGTCCAGCTCGGGCGGATCTGTGGCTACGAGATCATCGACGGCGCGATGGAGACCGAGTACGTCGAAATCGAGACCCCACTCACCGAGACGATGGGCGAACGGGTCAGTGGGTTCGAGGACGTCGTGATCATCAACGTCCTCCGAGCGGCGACTCCTTTCGTGGAGGGGTTACTCAAAGCCTTCCCCGCGGCCCGCCAGGGTGTCATCAGCGCAGGCCGGGACGAGGGGGCTGGGATGGACGAGGACGGGATCTTCCCGATCGACATCGACTACGTGAAACTCCCCCAGATAACCGCCGAAGACACCGTTATCATTGCGGATCCGATGCTTGCGACGGGCTCGACTGCCACGACAGTGTTGGAACGGGTCTCCCAGGACGCACCGGCTGAGGCTGATACCATCCTGCTGTCCGCCGTGAGTGCCCCGGAGGGTATTATTCGGGTCGAGGACCGCTTCCCGGAGGTCGAGGTGCTCACAGTTTCGGTGGATGACCATCTCGACGAGGATGGATTCATCGTTCCCGGTCTCGGAGATGCCGGTGACCGAGCCTTCGGCACCACCAACGCGGAGTGACCAAATTATATACCGATTGGAGACGGGACTTCGACCATGAGCGATGCCGATAGCTGTGACGCTTGCGGGGAGGCGGTCTCCGACGCGCTGGCCCGCACCATTCGTCTGACCGTCGACCGCTCCCAGATCGACGCCCAGCGACTGTGTCCCGAGTGTTTCGCTGAATGGATCGCCCGGTACGAGACCGAAATGCAAAACCGGCCCGAGCCGACGGTCGTCGAGGATGGCGACGATGAACTCATCGTCGATTGATCAGGTGTCGGCCTCGATCTCGGCCCGCCCGCTCGTCGCGCTTCTAATCCGGTCTTTGAGCGACGCGGCGTCCCCGACAGGCACCGTCACCGTGAAGCTGACCCGTTCCTGATAGTCCCCCTCGAAGTCCACACCCTCGGATTCGAGGATGCCACGGACCGTTCCGGAATCGTCGTAGGCCACCTCGATACCGAAGGTCTTCTCGGGCCGGGCCTCGGTGACTCCGGCGTCCTCGACGGCTTCTTTCACGCCGCGGCTGAAGGCCCGGGCCAGCCCCCCGATTCCGAGATTGGTCCCCCCGTAGTACCGGGCCACGACCGCCACTACGTTTTCGAGGTCCTGCTGGACCAGCACGTTCAGCGACGGTTTTCCTGCCGAGCCCGTCGGCTCATAGTGGTCGTCCTGGTACTCGCGGAGGATGTAGCCCGACCCCGAATCAACCCGAACCCGATAGGCCGGAATGACCGTCGCGCCGGAGAACTCCCCGCGAACCGAGTTGATGTAGTCCTCGGCGGCGGCCTTGCTTCGAGCCGGCGCGACATGACCGGTGAACTCCGACCCTCGAATCTCGAAATAGGAGCCCCCCTCGCCGGCGACCGTGAGGTACGGCTCGGGTTCCCCATCGGGGTCGGTCATTATCACGATTCGTGGGCTGAGCGCCTTCGGGATTGTGGTTCGCCCACGAACTTTCGGGCTGTGCGGTCTTGCTCTGGCCCCGTCAGTGGATCTCGATCGAACGCACGATATCGAGATTCGAGAGTTCCGTGAGCAGGTCGCCAGGAACTTGCTGCTCAGTGATGATGTGGAGGCGGGGTTCGTCGGTAAACTCGGGGTCCTCGCTCACCGCCTGCCGGATCGTAATGTCCCGTTTAGCCAGGCGGTCCGTGATTTCGGCGATGATGCCGGATTCCCCGGCGCTGCGGACCGCGACCGTGAGCACGGTCAAATCCAAAAGCGGCGCGAGGTCCATCAGGCTCGGAATCTGGGAGATGTTGCGGAAGATCCGTTCCAGTTCGGGATCAGCAAGAATGGCATCGGTGGTTGTGTCGACGACCCGACGATCGACGCCCGCCTCGGCCGCAACCTGGGTATTCGGGATCTCGATCGACCCCGAGACTACCCGACCGTCCTCGCTGACGGAGAAGCCGCGTTCGAGCAGGAGCTTGACCACTGCCTGCTGGCCCGGACTGCCCTCGAACTTCTCCATGATCGATTCGAACATCGATTATCGGAGGTAGCGGTTTCGACCCATCTACAGTGTCCCTTTGGTACTTGGCGCCCCACCGCGGCGGTCGTCCAGGCGCGTCGCGTCGTCAAGTGCGATTCCCAAGGCTTTGAACAGCGCTTCCACCTCGTGGTGGGCGTTGGTCCCTTCGAAGGCGACCTGGAGTGTCAGCCCCGCGTTCTCGGCCAGCGATCGGGCGAAGTGAGTCGCGAGTACGCTGGTGAACTCCCCCACCCGCTCCTGTGAGAACGTCCCCTCAGCGTCGAAATAGGGACGGCCACTGATGTCGAGGACCACTGTGGCTTGTGACTCGTCCATCGGGACGGTCCGGTCGGCGAATCGACGGATTGCGCGCCGCTCACCGAGCGCTTCGTCGATGGCCGCTCCCAGCACGATCCCGACGTCCTCGACGGTGTGGTGCTCGTCGATTTCGAGATCACCGTCACACTGGACGGTCAGATCGAGATAGCCGTGTCTCGCGAACGCGCTCAACATGTGGTCGAAAAAGCCGATCCCGGTATCGACGGTCGCCTCGCCCGCCCCATCGAGATCAATCGTGACCGAGATCTCCGTCTCGGCGGTCTCCCTGGTTCGGGCCGCCTGCCGTTCGCTCATGACTCAACCCAGCCGGGGGACCCATATGACCGTTGTGCTCGGCTGGGCCATTTGACCCGGCTTCTGGCCGCTTTGGCCCTACTCGACGGCGTGTTTGGCTGCCTCGAGCGTGAAGGCACCCTCGTAGAGGGCCGTCCCAACCACAACCGCTGTTGCACCGACGTCCTTGAGCGCGGCGATATCCTCGATACTGGCCACGCCGCCACTGGCGATCACCGGAATGTCGACGGCCTCGACGATCTCCTCGACGGTGCCGGTTCGAACCCCTGCTTTTTGCCCCTCGACATCGACATCGGTGAAGAGGATTCCGGCCGCCCCCAGGTCCTCGTAGCGCCCGGCAGCCGCTGCTGGATCGAGGCCGGTTCCCTCGGTCCAGCCCGAAACGACGACTTCACCGCCTTTCGCGTCGAGGCTGACCAGCAGGCCGTCCGGATTTGTGGCGCTCACCCGCTCGACCAGTTCGGGTTCCTCAAGGGCTGCAGTCCCGAGGATTACCCGGTCGACGCCTGTATCGAGCAACTCGAGCGCGTCCTCGTCCGTTCTGATCCCGCCCCCGAGCTGGACGGGAACGTCGACCGCGTCGAGAATCGCGTCGATCGCATCGGCGTTTCCCCGCTCGCCCTCGAACGCACCGTCCAGATCGACGAGGTGGAGCGTTTCGGCACCAGCGTCGACCCATCGGGTTGCGGCTGTGACGGGGTCGCCATAGCCTGTCTCGGTCCCACGCTCGCCCTGCACGAGTTGGACTACCTCGCCGTCTTTGAGATCCACCGCGGGGATGACTTCAAAAGCATCCTTGGTCATATGTCCGTTTCCATGGCGGTAGCCTTTAACTCGCCGACTTCACCGGTTGGAAAACTGCCTGACCGGCCTTTCCACGGTTCCGCTCGGAGGCCCACGAGCCGGCGAAATACCCCAGAAGGAAAACTACTTTGGCCTCTGCCTGAGAAAGGTGTCAATGATGCCCACAGTAGAATACATCAACTACGAGGTACTCGACGACCAGGGCTGGGACTTGGAGGACGATGGTCTCTTCGAGAAGGCCGAGAGTGCGGGACTGGACGACCAGGACTACGGCACGCTTGACGTTGGAGAGGGAGAGTATATTCTCGAGGCCGCCGAGGCCGCGGGATACGACTGGCCGTTTTCCTGTCGGGCCGGTGCCTGTGCGAACTGCGCTGGTATCGTCAAAGAGGGCGACATCGAGATGGACATGCAGCAGATCCTCTCGGACGAGGAAATCGAGGACGAGAACGTCCGCCTGACCTGTATCGGCTCGCCGGCGGCCGACGATGTTAAAGTCGTCTACAACGCGAAGCACCTGGACTTCCTCCAGGACCGTGTGATCTGATCGGGGCGGCGCTCTTCCAATCGATTTGTCGGACCTGTCAAACACATTTTCGAGCAGCCATGGGCCCAGCAGATGCGCCGGCCAACGGTAACATATAGGTAGCGCGGATCCGGCTGCCAACGACAACACCTAAATCGGGACCGGGTGAGAAGAAAAGTCGTGGACGCGACGCTACCGGATCTCCTGCGACTGCTCGCGGTACCGGTCCTCGGGTGGGCCGCTTATAGCGACATCAAAACCCGGCGGGTTCCGAACCGCACCTGGTATCCGCTCATCGCACTCGGCATAGTGCTGCTCATCTGGGACGCACTCGCGCTTGGCTTTGAAGGCCCGCGCTTCAACCGCTTTCTCCTCCAAACCATCATCGGGGTCGGCGTCGTGAGCGCGCTCGCGATGGGCTTTTGGTTCATCGGGAGTTTCGGTGGGGCCGACGCGAAAGCGTTTCTCACCATCGCCGTCCTCTTCCCGACCTATCCAGTGTACGAGTTCTTCGGGCTCACCGTGCCCGCCGTGGTCACCGACATTGGCATCTTCTCCCTGACCATCCTGACGAACGCCGTCCTGGTCGGAGCCGCGTACCCCCTGGCACTGGCAGTGGCAAACGCCCGATCAGGAAAACTCTCACTGCTTGCGTTTATCGCTAGACGGGTGTCAGTCTCGAGTCTCCTCGAGCGTCACGGGACCCTCCTTGACACCGACGGTTCGTTCACTCACTCCGGGCTGGACCTCGACGCCCTGCGGATGTACCTCAGATGGCGACGGATCGATTTGGAGACGCTCCGCTCGTCGCCTGGCCTCGTTGATCCGGCGACGCTTCCCGAGGACCCAGGGGCACCGACCGACGGAGCGGTCGCCGCGGGACCCGATTCACAGGTTACCGGCTCCCAACCTGTCGATGCGGCGCCAGAAACCCGTGACGGCCCAATCGACGACCCCTGGGGGGCCGAGGCCTTCCTTGATAATATTGAGACGAGCGCGTATGGCACCGCCCCTGAAGACCTCCGAGCCGGCATCGATCGGATCGTCGAAACTGAAAGGGTCTGGGTCTCGCCAGGCATTCCGTTCATTGTGCCGACGTTCTTCGGGCTCCTTCTGGCGCTGACTGCGGGGGATGTCCTGTTTCTCGTGCTGGAGGTTCTCGGCATCGTGGGATAATATCGGTCCTGAATCAGCACACCGTCCCCGAAGTGGTGTCGACTCGGGCAGGACGAAACGGCTATCCGGGGACCTCCCGTTCTCTCGGGTATGACATCTCTCGAGGTCGACCTCGAGTTCACCGACGGGTTGATTCCCGTCATCACCCAGGACGTCGAAACCGAGGAGGTGCTGATGTTCGCCTACGCCACCCGGGAGGCCGTCGAGCGGACCGTCGAGACCGATCGGGCCCACTACTACTCGCGGAGCCGCGACGAACTCTGGGAGAAAGGCCAAACCTCCGGCCATACCCAGTCTGTCGAAGAAATTCGGGTGGATTGTGACGGCGACACGGTGCTCTATCGCGTCGAGCAGACCGGCGGCGCCTGTCACACTGGCCATCACTCCTGTTTCTACCGAACGGCAGATGGAACCAACATCGGGGAGGTCGTTTTCGATCCAGATGCCGTCTACTGATAACACCGACGGCCAGTCGACCGAGGCCCTCCTCGAAGCACTCGCTGCGGCCCGACGCGAACGCGACGCGGCGGTCGAGCGCGTCGAGGCGGTCGGTGAGGCCCAACTCGAACGCCTGGAGTCCTTTCACGAGCAGTTCACCACGCTCCTGGGTCGCTACGAGGAGCGGGCCAGCGGCTCCGGTGACTTTCAGGCCTTCGTTGAGTTCCAGGAGCAACTGGAACTGTTCACCAACGAGTTGCCCGCGGACCTGCCAGAGCGGGAGACCTTCGAAGAAATCGACGACCGGCTTCAAAAGCGCCGGCTCACCGAGTCCGATTTCGAATGGGCGGGATCCCGACTTGAACCGGTCGAGGACCTGATTAGCCGACTGGAGGAACGTACTGAGGCCAACCGGCTGGTTGCGGCGACGAAAGGTGATATCCGGGACGCCATTCAAGAGACGCGGAACCGCATCGACCGGCTGGAAACGATCCGCTCGCTCGGGGCGGCGGACCTCGATGCCCCGGTCGAAGACCTTCGGGAACCGCTCGAGCGGTATAACGAGTCGGTACGCCAGGCCGTTACGGAGTTCCGTCGGTCCGCGCCGGCCCGGGATGTCCTTGGGGTCATGCAGCGTGCCCAGCGATTTCCACTGGTCCCGGTCCCGGAACCGCCTGAAGACCTGCAGGAGTACCTCGACTCGGCTCCAGTGGGCACCGAATCCATCCCGACACTCCTGGAGTACGCCGATTACTCGCGCTCGAAACTCGCCCATTACGTCGAGTCCCCGGCCACGTTCGCCCGGATCGTGGGCGGAAGCCGGACCTACCTGACCGGGATCGACGCCACCCCCCTTACGGTCGAGTGGCCCCCGCCCGCAGCCGAGACGCTGCGCTGGCGGGGCCGAGAACTCATTGCCGTACTCGATCGGTTCGCGCCCGACGAAACGATCGCTGCGTTCCGCTCGGCCTTCGAAATGGCCCGGACCGACCCGGATCGCTACGCCTCGCTGCGACTGACAGCTCGGGCGAAAACCCAACTCAGCGACGCGGAGCGAAACCGCGTTGCAGACGGCCGGATCGAGGCGGATCTGGCCGCCGCTCGCGAGCGGTTGGAAACGCTCCGAGACGCACTCGAGGACTGACCGACCGGTCGCCAGTACGAACCTTCTTAACCGATTGGGCAATACTCATTGGCGAATGGCTTCGGCCCGGGATCAGGAACTCACCGACAGATTCGAGACGTTCTTCCGCGAGTATAACAGCAGTGCGATCGCGGACCTCGCACGGCAGTTTCCCCGCGATGCGAAGTCCCTGGAGATCGATTATCAGGACCTCTTCCGGTTCGATCCGGACTTCGCGGACGACCTGTTGGAGACGCCAAATCGCTTCCTCGACGCCGCCGAGGAGGCGCTTCGGCTCTACGATCTGCCAGTCGACAAGGACCTCGCGAACGCCCACGTTCGGATCACAAACCTTCCCGAAGCGACCGAGATCAGGGCGATCCGGTCCGAACACCTCGGGACGCTCATTGCTATCCAGGGGATCGTGCGGAAGGCGACGAGCGTGAAACCCAAGATCGAACAGGCGGCCTTCGAGTGTCTGCGTTGTGGGACCGTCACGGTCGTCCCCCAGGCCGACGGCGACTTTCAGGACCCGTATCAGTGTGATGGCTGTGAACGGGAGGGTCCGTTCCAGTTTCTCACCGGCGCGAACGAGACGGAGTTCGTCGACGCCCAGAAACTCCGGATCCAGGAGAGCCCGGAGGGGCTTGGCGGTGGTGAAACCCCCGAGAACATCGACATGCATATCGAGGACGACATCACCGGTGAGGTGAGTCCGGGGGATCACGTCACCGCAACGGGCATCCTTCGGCTCGACGACAGCGACATCGACTCGACGGACTCTCGGGTATTTGATATGTACCTCGAGGGCGTCGACGTGACGATCGAGGACGAGGAGTTCGAGGAGATGGAGATCACCGATGCCGAGCGGGAGGAGATCATCCGTCTCTCGGAGGAACCGGACGTCTACGAGCGGATCATCGACTCCATCGCTCCGACCATTTACGGCTTTGAGGTGGCGAAACTCGCGATTGCGCTCCAGTTGTTCTCCGGGGTGACCAAACATCTCCCCGACGGAGCGAGAATTCGGGGGGACGTCCACATTCTCTTGGTCGGGGATCCGGGTACAGGTAAATGTGTTCGAGGGGAAACGAACGTCACGCTTGCAGACGGAACCCGGCGGGAGATCCGCGATATCGTCGAAGCGAACCTCGAATCACCAAAGCCGGTCGATGACGGTGTCTTCGCAGAGACTGACATCCCGGTCCTCTCGTTAGCTGAAGATGGGTCGATCCAGGAAGCGAGCGCGACGAAGGTCTGGAAGCGGGAGGCGCCGGAACAGATGTATCGGGTCTCCCTTTCGGATGGCTCGGAACTCGAAATCACTCCGTCACATCCACTTTTCACACTTACGAGATCGATACCAACGGCTGTGACTGGTGAGGAACTGTCGGAAGGGACGTTTGTTGCTGTCCCTCGAAACATGACCCAGACCGCCGATAATTCGCTTGCGGTCCCGTACCGCTCGGCACAATCGAACAATGCAGTCAGGGTTGACCTTCCGTCTGGATTGACTCCAGGTCTTGCTCGGTTGCTCGGATACATCATTGCCGAAGGGTATGCAGAGATCCGTGACGATAACACGGCGTATGTTGGGATCACGAACGAGGAGGAGGCGGTTCTCGAAGATGTCGAGACCCAGTTTGCGGAACTCGGACTGCCGGTGACGAAGCGACCGTCCCACCCAGGCAAGTCGGCCCAGGAATACATTTGCAATTCAAGCGAATTCGCTACGTTCCTCGAATCACTCGAGCCACGGCTGCTCGAAGGATCGGCCCACCAACGCGTGCCGGAAGCGGTATTCGAATCGTCGGAACCGGTTCGGGCGGATTTCCTCAAAGCGTATATCGAGGGAGAGGGTCACGTCTCAGTGAAGGAACGCGAGATTACGGTGGCCACGGTTAGCGATGAACTCCTCAAGGACGTACGATCGCTCCTCCTTTCCCTCGGCATACGTGGCCATTTCGAGGCGAAAGCGGGTGATTCCTACCGACTTCGAATTAGTGGCAGGGACTTCAACCGGTATAAATCGATGGTCGGTTTTGTCTCGGATCGAAAAACAGCTGCAAGCGAGGTGTTTGAGGAGACGCCACAGAACACGAATACGGATGTGATTCCGGATGTCGGACCGGAACTGCAAAGAATCAGAGAACGGCTCGCGCTCACGCAATCGGAATGTGGCATTCCTCGATCCACGTTCCAGCACTACGAGCGGGGCGATCGACATCCGGGACGCGACTCTCTGCGAGCGGTCATTTCGACTTTCGAATCCCGGTTGCAGGAATTAGAATCCGCACACGAAACGCTTGTGGAGGCCGATTGGGAGACTGTGGAATGCCTTCGACAGGAACTCGGCATCTCACAAACTGATTTGGCAAACGGCATCGGCGTCAAGCAGACAACTGTCTCGATGTACAGCCGGGGCGAAATAGTTCCGGATGGCGGCCGCGTACAGGATGCACGGGCCGTCCTGCGCGACCGAATTGAATCAGCACTCGCAGAAGCTGACTCCATTCGAGCCCTCTCTCGACTCGTTGAGGGAGACCTGGCGTGGGCGGAAATCACAGATATCGAGGAAGTTGACCCGGATTACGACTGGGTGTATGACCTGGAGGTCGAAGGGACCCATTCGTATCTCTCCAACAACGTCCTCTCGCACAACTCACAAATCCTTCAATATATCCGACATATCGCCCCGCGGTCAGTGTACACCTCCGGGAAGGGCAGCTCCGCGGCCGGGCTGACTGCGGCTGCCGTCAGGGACGATTTCGGCGACGGCCAGCAGTGGTCCCTCGAAGCCGGCGCGCTGGTCTTGGCTGACAAGGGTGTTGCAGCGGTCGACGAATTGGATAAAATGGCCCCGGACGATCGCTCGGCGATGCACGAAGCACTGGAGCAGCAATCGATTTCGATTTCCAAGGCCGGAATCAATGCCACCCTCAAATCTCGCTGTGCCCTGCTGGGCGCGGCCAACCCCGAACTCGGACGCTTCGACCGCTACGAAACCCCGGCCAACCAGATCGATCTCGAACCCGCCCTCATCTCCCGCTTTGACCTCATTTTCACGGTCACGGACCAGCCTGACCAGGAGAAGGACGCCAACCTCGCCGAGCACATCCTCCGCACCAACTACGCAGGCGAACTCAATACCCACCGCAACGAGGTCAGCACCTCGAACGTCTCCGCGGCGGACGTCGATACGGCGACTGAATCGGTCTCGCCGGCGATCGAGCCGGATCTGATGCGAAAGTACATCGCTTACGCACGGTCGACGTGCTTCCCGACGATGACCGACGCCGCGGAATCCCGTATTCGGGATTTCTACGTCGACCTCCGGGCCCAGGGGACGGGTGAGGACTCGCCGGTCCCGGTGACCGCCCGGAAACTGGAGGCCATCGTCCGCCTTGCGGAGGCCTCAGCCCGGGTCCGGCTGTCTGACACCGTCGAGACCGAAGACGCCGAGCGGGCCCTGGACATCGTCGATACGACGTTGAAGGAGATCGGCATGGACCCCGAGACCGGCCAGTACGACGCCGACGTGATCGAGACCGGTCAATCGAAGTCCCAACGGGATCGCATCCGCTCGATCAAGGAACTCATCTCCGAGATCGAGGCCGAGTTCGACGAGGGCGCGCCGATCGACGAGGTGCTGGCTCGGGCCGAGGAGATCGACATGGATCGCTCGAAAGCCGAACACGAGATCGATAAGCTGAAACAGCAGGGTGAGGTCTACGAACCGACGACCGAACACCTCCGAACGACCTGATCGGGATCCGAATGCTCATTGGGGCCCCACGACAGCACTCGTCATGGACCGCATCGCCGCGCTGCGAACCGTCGAGGAAGCCCTCTCGGCCTTCGAGGCCGGCGAGATCGATCTCGATACCATGGAGGCCCGGGTGCAGGGGACACTTCGGACCTACGCGACTGACTTCGAGGACGGCCAATTGTGTGCGTATCGGGCGACCGGCGAACCTGCCGTCGAGGGGCTGGTCGTCGTCGCGGAAACACCGGCTGGGGCCCGCGAACAGATCGCGGAACTGGTCGATACCGAACGCCCCACCATCGAGGTCGAGCGCGCGGACTAATCGAACCACTTTTTTGGCAGAGGGCACCGGGTTCAATCGTGTTGTTGGTCATTGCCTATTCGTCGGAAGCCCGCCAGAAACTCCGGAACACGGAGCGGGCATATCCCGAAGCCTTTCGGCGTCGGTTCGGTCGCGTCGCACTGCTCGCAGAGACCCATTTGGGCGCGTTTCTGGCACTTCGCCTGCGGGAGCGCCATGGGCCCGACGTGCAAGTCGCTCGCACTGAACCCCTCAACGAATTCAGTCACGTCCCCGGCTCAGTTAGAACGGCCGCAACTGCCTACGCAAACCGGGAGACTGCGGCGACCCCATACACGAAGTTCGCCGCGGGTACGGCTCACCCGTCGATCGATTCGCTCCGGGATCGCGAGTTATGAGAATCCAGGTGGGAGAGACGGACCGAGTGGGGCAAGCTATCGACCTTCGAGGGACACCGATTCGGGCCACCCGGCTCGCCGCGGCGATTCGTGATCCGGCCGATAGTCTGGTGATCGCCCCGCAACCGACGCCAGTTTACGACCATCTCGAGCCGATTCGGCCAGGGATGGAGTTCGACTGTCGGGTAGCGTTGGCCGCGGCCGGGCGTTCGCTCGGTCTCGAATCACCACATGCGACGGCGATAGCCCGGCTCGAACGACGTATCGAGTCGATCGACCTGGAGACACCCAACCTCCGGGCAGCGCGGCGGCGGGCAGCGGAAGCGGGCACGGACGTCGCAGCGTTAGAAGAGCAAGTCGCAAGAACGAGTGGCCGGGTGAACGCCCGGCAGGAGGCCGACCTCCCGGTCGAAGAACTCGAAGAGCGGCTCGCAGCGCTTACACGGGAGTTGACTGAGGCAGAGACAGAAGCCATCGCGGCACGTGAGGCACTTTCGCGCGCCGAATCGGAGGCCGCGGCGGCGCGGGACGACAGAGCAGACCGCTTGTCGCTCGTGGATCGGCGAGAGAACCGACGGCGGGCGGCTCGTGAGTGGTTTCTGGATGTCCTCGCTGGGCCGTTCGAACGGGCGCTGCAGGGGCTTCCAATCGGTGCCGAACCGGCCCCGCCCTCGGACTACACGGGGCCCAGTCAGGAAGCCGCGCTTGCGATCGCCAGAATTGCCGACCTGGCGGCCCCGGTGGTGCTCGTCGATGGCCCCTTCGAGATACCAGTCACCGCTCGGGCTGGCCTCGACGCGCCGGTGATTCTCGCGAGAGTTTAAATCGGGTTATCGGCCCAGGTCGGCCCATGGACTGTGTCACATCGACGACCGAGATCGGCGGCGCAACGCTCGTCTCGGTGATCGTCGAAAACCCACATGATGAACCCGCCAGGTACCGGCTGACAAACGAACTCGACGGTCCAGTGTGGCCCCCGCGACGCCGCGGGTATCCCGAACGGGGCTGGGACGAGTCCGGATACGAGGGTGTTCTCGGCCCGGGCGAACGGGACGCGCTTGGCTACGCTGTGCCTGCGAGTCCGGTCGACCCGCCTGCCAGGATCGCCTGGACCGAACCGGCCGAGGTACCCGAACCGTCCCGTGACACCAGATCGACCGCTCGCTCTTTTCGTGATCCGCGTCCCCCTCGCAGTGTCTTCACGAGCCCCCGGTGGGAGCGTGATTCGAACCCCTTGGAAACGGGTGATCGCCCGTGATCGTCACCGTCTGCGGGGGCAAGGGTGGTGTCGGCAAGAGCACGGTCTCGCTCAATCTCGCTGCGGCACTTGATGGGGTCGTCGTCGACGCCGACCTGGGGATGGCCGATCTTCCCACGGACGGTGGGCCGACGCTCCATGACGTGTTGGCAGGCCGGATCGACCCGCTCGACGCAGTCCGAACGGATTGGGCAGTCGGGGTTTTGCCGGCCGGTCGCTCACTTGCTGGGGCCCGGTCCGTGGAGCCAGCCGAGCTCAATCCGGTTCTCGAGACGCTGTCGGAAACCTACGAGTACGTGATCGTCGACGCGCCAGCCGGGTTCGACGCGGATGCGGCGCTGCCGATCGTCGCCGCGGATTGCTGTGTGCTTGTGACGACACCGGAGCCGGCGACCTTGGCGGATGCGGTCCGGACTCGTTCCCTGGCCAGGGAGTTGGGGACCGACCTCGGCGCCGTGGTGTTGAACCGAGCCGCTCAGACGCGAGACGCCGTCACGAAGACCCTGGGTGGCCCACAGGTGGCGGTGCCGACCCACCAGGACATTCACGAGGCACAGCAGTCCGGGTTGCCGGTCTCGTATACTGATGCCGATCCGGAGCCAGTCCAGCGATTCGAATCGGTGGCCGACCGGCTTCGAACCGTGGCTCGCGACCGGCGAACTGGCACTCTCACAACTGGCGGCGCGAAGAACAGTTAGTCCGAAAAAACCTGAGCGGCGGATCTGAGGGTTACGGGGGTGACATCGGCCAACTTGGCGGCTTCGGCTTGGGTTGGACCGTCCTTTTCGACTGACGTGACGGTGTACAGCGCCGCTGCGGCCACACCGCTCGGATTGCGGCCGCCGATGTCGGCTTGGTTTGTCGCTTCGAGACGGCGTCGTGCAGCCGCTTCGACGTCTGGCCCGAGGTCCAGTTCCGTGGCGAACCGAGGCAGGTATTCGGCCGGATCGATCGGGCCGGTTTGCAACCCGAGGTTGCGGTTCATCGCGTCGTAGGCCGCCTGGAACTCATCGTGGGTGGCTTTGGCGGTGCCCGTGATCTCTTCAGTGGTCCGGGAGAGGCCGTTCGTCCGGCACACTGCGTAGACTGCTGCAGCGGCGAACCCTTCGAGTGAGCGTCCTGGCAGCAGGTCTTGGTTTTGGGCTGTCTCAAAGAGCACGCAGGCCTGGTCGCGGATATCGGTCGGAAGGGAGAGTGCCGAAGTAACTCGACGGATTTCGGTGAAGCCGTAGATCTGGTTGCGCTCGGCGGTCGAGCTGACTTTCGCCCGGTCGTGTTGGCGGCGCATGCGACTGAGCCGCCGGCGTTTGCGCCCGGAGAGCCGCGTCGAGTGACCGATCTCGGTGGAGAGTCCACGATCGTGGCGGGACCGGGAAAGGGGCGCGCCAGTCCGGCGCCGATCCTCTTCGTCGTCGAAGTTCCGCCATTCCGGCCCGCGATCGAGCCGGTCCTCCTCGACCACCAGGCCACACTCGCGACAGACTGTCTCGGTTCCATCGACGCGCAACGAGCCGGCACATTCGGGACAGGTCTGAGTCGTGTCGGTGACGCTCATCACATCTAATACTTGACTCCGATTGGGTATTTAAGGGAGGGCTGAACCGGGGGACAAACCTTGAGACGGCGACCTGGAACCGAACGGTTACCGGTAGGTTCCCGGTCAAATATATTAGAACACTAACTATCATACGAAGGTTTTTGAACGGCCACGTCCCAAGCCCGAGCATGTCGCTTTCGGATATCGCCGAGGGAGTCGCCACGACCCGGTCCCAACAGGACCGGGGCGTCGCGGTCGTGGACCGGGCGAGCGGGTCGCTTTCGACAGTCCTCGAGGAGTATGCGTCGGCCCTTCCATGTGGCGCGGACCAGGCTGCGACACTAATCACCGCATACCGCGGGGGACAGAGCGTCGATGCGGCGGGGACGGCGGCTGGGGTCCCACCGGTTACCGCCGCGAAGATCCTCTATCGCCTCGGGTTCGAGGGCCTTTCTCCGCTCTCACCGCTTCAGCGCGACATCTGCCGGGACTGGCTCGCCGGCGACCTCTCACGAACCGACGCCCAGGAACTCGTGGACGTGGGCGATCGTGCATTCGCGCTCGGGGCCTACATCGAGACCCACGACCCGATTTCGGGGGCCGAAGAGGCGATCGAAGACGCCCAGGCCTCGAGCGAGGACGCGATGGTCGAAAAGCGGGACGCGTTGGCCGAGACGATGACCGCCGCCAACGACTTCCTTTAGGGTCGGAGCCGGTCGCCAAGATTTTCTAACCGGTCGAGGGCGCCCTCCGGTTCCGGGGCCTTGACAGTCACCGGGAGCACTGCCTCAGTTGCCTGCGCTACAGCGCTGGTGAACGAACTGCCGCTTTCGAGGGTGGCCGGTCGGTGGGCTGGCGCTCCATCGGGAAGCACCGGAAGATGGGCATCAGCATCCGGTGGGACGTCGCCGGCTCCCACGGCGAGTACGTCGTCGAAGGCGGTTCCCACGTCAGCGAGCCGCCCTCGCTCGCGCTGGAGTGCATCGATACCCCGCTCGGTGGGCGGAATGACTGCGATGGTCCGATCGGTCGCCGTGACGGCCCCGATGGCCTGGTTCGAGACGACCGGTGGCACATCGAGGAGTACCCAATCGGCCCGTTCGGTCGCCGCTTCGAGCCGGTCGCCCACCCGGGCCCCCGCGGTTTCGGTTTTTGCCGCCGCGATCTTGACGAACGGTGAGACCGCTGGAATCACTCCGAGTTTACCGTCCCCGTCGACACGCACGTCGTGGATCGTTTCCTCGAGGTCGTGTTCAGGATCGGCTAGCAGGGCCGCCGAATCGACAGGAACGGTCCCGTCCACATGCCGGCTGAGACCCTGCATGGCGAAATCCAGGTCGATGACCAGGACTGACGCCCCGGTACTGGCGAGCAGGCCCCCGATTTCCAGCACTGATCGCGTGGTTCCGATGCCGCCAACTGTGCCGACGAATCCAACACTCGTTCCAGCCATAACTCCCCGCAAGCGGTGGGGTCGGAAAAATCCCCGTTTCTCACAGCCGGGTTGCAATCGACGCGGCGATGTCTTCGGGCTCTTCCTCGGGTGGGCTTTGTCGGGGAAGGACTGCATGAATCGGCCCACCCCCGTCGCCCCTCGACCTGGGGATGATGTGGCCGTGAACGTGCGGGACTTCTTGGCCCGCGGCCCGGCCGTTGTTGAACCCGACCGTGGTGGCATCGGCGTCGACAGCGTCCTCGATTGCCGGTGCGAGGACTCGAAGCTGGTCCAGTATCGCCCGGCCGGTCTCCGGGTCCATGTCTTCGAGTCGCGTTGCATGCGTGCGTGGGATTACGAGTGTGTGGCCCGGCGAGAGCGGGTTGGCATCGAGGAAGGCAATGGTCTGTTCGTCCTCGGTAATTTTCGCCGCCGTGGCCTCTCCGGCGGCGATCCGACAGAAGATGCAGGATTCGGGCATGTCTCCGGTTTGCTGGTGGGTGCACAAAAACATTAATTGGGCGGATGTGGCCCGCGGACCGATTATCATTTTACCCGGGAGCGATTGGCACTCCGTATGACACACTTCGCCGGGGATGTCCCCGATCAGTACGACCCGCAGGCTGTCGAGGAGCGGGTCTTTGCGTACTGGGACGACGTGGACGCATATGAGGCGACCAAAGACCATCGGGCCGACGGCGAGGACTTCTTCTTCGTCGACGGGCCGCCTTACACCTCCGGAGCCGCCCATATGGGCACGACCTGGAACAAGACGCTAAAGGACGCTCACTTGCGGTTCCGGCGGATGCAGGGTTACAACGTGACCGATCGCCCGGGCTATGACATGCACGGCCTGCCCATCGAGACGAAAGTCGAGGAGAAACTCGACTTCGAGAACAAACAGGACATCGAGGCCTTCGGCGAACAGCGGTTCATCGAGGAGTGCAAGGCCTTCGCGGAGGAGCAACTCGAAGGCCTGCAAACCGATTTCCAGTCCTTCGGGGTCTGGATGGACTGGGAGAACCCGTACAAAACAGTCGACCCCGAGTACATGGAGGCCGCCTGGTGGGCGTTCGACCAGGCCCACGACCGTGGTCTCGTCGAGCAGGGCCAGCGCTCGATAAACCAGTGTCCCCGCTGTCAGACCGCGATCGCGAACAACGAGGTCGAGTACGAGGATGTGACCGACCCGTCGATCTACGTGAAATTCCCGCTCTCCGATCGCGAGGGCTCGCTCGTCATCTGGACGACCACCCCCTGGACCATCCCAGCGAACACCTTCGTGGCGGTCGACGAAGACCTGAGCTATGCCGCCGTCGAGGCTGAGAAGAGGGAGGCGCAACGCGCCTCGAATCGAAGCGGTGAAGCCGCGGAGAAAGACGTGCTCTATCTCGAGGAATCACTCGTCGAGGACGTTCTCGAGGCCGGTCGATACAGCGACTACGAGGTCCTTTCGACCCACTCCGGCGAGGAGTTGGTCGGGTGGGAGTACGACCACCCGCTCCGCGAGCAAGTCCCGGACGCCCCGGACTTCGAGGGCGCTGGGCAGGTCTACACCGCGGATTATGTGGAAGCCGAAGACACGGGACTGGTTCACTCTGCGCCCGGCCACGGGGAAGTCGACTTCGAGCGCGGGACGGAACTGGGCCTGGAGATCTTCTGTCCGGTGGGGGAGGACGGCGCGTTTGACGACCGGGCGGGGGCCTACGCCGGGGAATACGTCAAGGACGCCGACGAGCAGATCATCGCAGATCTGGAGGAAAACGGCGCCCTCCTTGCCCAGGAGACCGAACACCACTCCTACGGGCACTGCTGGCGGTGTGATACCCCGATCATTCAGATCGTCACCGACCAGTGGTACATCACGATCACCGACGTGAAAGACGACCTCCTCGAGAACATCGAGGAGACCGAGTGGCACCCCGAATGGGCCCGTGACAGTCGGTTCCGGGACTTCGTCGAGGAGGCCCCGGACTGGAACGTGTCCCGCCAGCGGTACTGGGGCATCCCCATTCCGA
Organism: Halodesulfurarchaeum sp.; assembly: GCF_036626455.1. Taxonomy (NCBI): domain Archaea; kingdom Methanobacteriati; phylum Methanobacteriota; class Halobacteria; order Halobacteriales; family Halobacteriaceae; genus Halodesulfurarchaeum; species Halodesulfurarchaeum sp. The sequence continues at coordinate 47,428 of NZ_JAZKRK010000014.1, forward strand.
TCTGGATCCCGGAGGACTGGAATGGCACGATGGAGGAGGCACTCGTGATCGGCACCCGCGAGGAACTGGCCGACCGGGTCGATCAGGACGTCAATCCCGAGTCCGTTGACCTCCATAAAGGGAGCGTTGATGACCTGACGATCAGCAAGGAAGGCCGGACGTACACCCGTGTTCCGGACGTGTTCGACGTCTGGCTCGACTCCTCGGTGGCCTCCTGGGGGACGCTTGGCTATCCCACCGATAAAGCGACCTTTGAGGAGCTCTGGCCGGCGGATCTGATTATGGAAGCCCACGACCAGACCCGGGGCTGGTTCTGGTCGCAGTTGGGCATGGGCACCGCCGCGCTCGATCAGGTCCCCTACCACGAAGTGTTGATGCACGGACACGCGTTGATGCCCGACGGCCGGGCGATGTCCAAGTCCAAGAACATCACCGTCGATCCGGGCGAGGTCATGGACGAGTACGGTGCGGACCCCATGCGGTTGTTCCTCCTCTCGGTCTCCGCCCAGGGTGATGACATGCGCTTCTCGTGGGAGGGGACCGAGACGATGCAGCGAGACCTCAACATCCTCTGGAACGCCTTCCGGTTCCCGCTGCCCTACATGGAGATGGACGACATCGACCCGCTGGCACTTGACGTGTCAAGGGAGCCCCTCGAACGGATCGACCGCTGGCTGCTCTCACGGCTCCAGACCGTCGAGGCGACCGCCGATGAAGCCTGGGCGGACTTCGAGCAGGACCGGGCGCTGGATACGATCCTCGAATTCATCGTCGAGGACGTCTCGCGATACTACATTCAGGTGGTTCGCGAGCGGATGTGGGATCCCGAGGAAAGCGGCTCGAAGCGAGCCGCCTATGCGACCCTGTCCCATGTCTTGCAGGAGGCTATCGCCCTTTTGGCCCCGTATGCGCCCTTTGTCACTGAAGAACTCTACCAACGGCTTACGGCTGGGAAGGGGCTTACCTCTGTTCACATGCTCGATTGGCCCGAACCCGACGGTAACCTGCGCGATTCTTCGCTCGAGGAGGCGATCGCCCACGTCAGGGCCATCGAGGAGGCCGGTTCGCGGGCCCGCCAGGATGCGGGTCGGAAGCTTCGCTGGCCGGTGACCCGGGTCGTAGTTGACGCCGACTCGGACTCGGTCGTGGAGACGCTGTCGGATCACGACGATCTCCTGGCCGAGCGACTGAACGCCCGGACGATCGAGGTGGTCGAGCCTGGGTCGGATTGGGAGGAACTTCGGTACACGGCAACAGCGGACATGAGCGAACTGGGGCCTGCGTTTGGAGACAAGGCCCATGACGTGATGGAAGCGCTCAACGACGCCCACATCTCGGAGCCGGATCTCGAGGCACTCGAACAATCGGTGACCACGGACCTCGGGGAGTCGGTCACGCTCTCCGAGTCGATGGTCTCCTTCGAAGAGGTGCCGCCGGAATCGGTCGCAGGAACTGACTTCGAAGGGGGCCGGGTGTATGTTGACGCCGAACTCACCCGGGACGTGGAAAGCGAGGGCTACGCTCGCGAGATCATTCGTCGGGCCCAGGAGATGCGCAAGACCCTCGATCTGGACATGGATGCCTCGGTCCGCCTGGAGATCGTGATCTACGACGAAGGGGTCGCCAAACTCGTCGCCGAGCACGAGGACCTGATCACCGAGGAGGTCCGGGCGATCGAAATCGACGACGTTGAGGATGGACACCGCGAGTCCTGGGACGTCGAAGGCTCGAAGGTTGAACTGGCGATCGATCCGGCCGAGTAACCAGGTTCAGTCCTGGAGCAGGTCGGCGATAACCGGGGCGACGCTGACTTCTGAAACCGACCGTTCGATCGTATCGGTGCCGTAGACGGCTTTAACGCCCGCATTGGCGAGTTTGGCCAGCGCGCCGTCGACCAGAAGCGGGTGGACGGCTCCGACGAACACCCGCGCTGGCTCTTCGCCAAGGGCGTCGATGGCAGCGCTCATCGTGCGACCCGTGGCGATGATGTCGTCGACGACGACCAGGTCTCGGCCCGCGACGTCGAGGGTCGCCGGTGTGATTTCGACGGCGCCGGTTTCTCTGTCCCGGTGTTTCTCGAAGGCGTCCGTTTCGCCAGTGCCGTAGGCGTCTCGAACGGTTTTTGCGAGGTCGATAGCGCCGCGATCCGGGGCGAGGAAGATCGGGTCGGTGAGATCGGCCGGAAGCGGCTCGGCCAATCGACCGGCCGCGTCGAGCATCTCGCATGGGACGGGGAAGAACTCTCGAATCGCCGGTTCGTGGGGACTGACAGTGAGCACCCGGTCCGTACCGGACCCGATAGCCTTGGCCATGGCTCGGGCGGTGACCGGTTGGCCCGATTCGAAGGCCCGGTCCTGGCGTGCATAGCCCATGTAGGGGATGACGGTCAGGACTTCGTCGGCGCCGGCCTCGCGGACGGCGTCCTGGAGCTGGAGCAACTGGATGTGTGCGTCACTCGACCCGGTGGCGGCGACGACGATTGCGCGCCCGTCCTGGGGTGGGACTTCGACCAGCAGTTCTCCGTCGGCAAACCGCCGGTATTCGACTTCGGCGAGGGGCTCGTCGATTTCGGTGGCGAGTTCGGCGGCCACCGCTTGGGAGGAGGACCCTGGAACGATCATGTGAAGGGGATTGGGTGGGGTTGGCTTACACGTTATGATGGGCGAGACGGCGATTCGGGGTTTTCACAACGGCTTTGGGGGTGCCTGTCCTCCCCTCTGATAATGCAGGTATTCGGGTCCAGCGGCACCCGGGGACGGGTTACCGAGGAGTTGACACCCGACTTTGTCCTTCGGGTTGCAGCCGCGGCCGGCACCGTGTGGGGAGTTGATCGGGTCGCGCTGGGGCGGGACACGCGATTGACCGGGCCGATGCTCGTCAACACGGCCGCGAGCGGGCTTGCGAGCGTGGGCGCGGACGTGGATCGGTTGGGAATCGTTCCGACGCCGGCGCTCCAGTCCTACGCCGCGGACGAGGGGGTCCCGGGGGTCATGATCACTGCCTCGCACAATCCGCCGGCGTACAACGGCATCAAACTCGTCGGGGCGGACGGCGTCGAACTGTCGGTCGAACGGCTGGAAGCGATCGAATCGGCGCTTTTGGACGACGATCCGGCGTATGCGGACTGGGACATGACAGGCCGGGACCGGACGGTCGAGTGGGCAGGGCGGGCCTATATTCGGGAGCTGTTGGGGGCCGCCGACCGGGAGGCGATTGCTGCGGCCGACTTGACTGTGGCCCTGGACCCGGGCCACGGAGCGGGGGCTCTGACGAGTCCCGAGTTCTTCCGCGAGTTGGGTTGTTCGGTGCACACGGTGAACGCCCATCCGGACGGGCACTTCCCGGGACGGGATCCGGAGCCGGTCGAAACGAACCTCTCGGATCTGGGTCACCTCGTTCGGGCCACCGACGCTGACGTGGGTGTGGCCCACGACGGGGACGCCGATCGGGCGATTTTCTTCGACGAAACCGGGTCGTACATCGAGGGGGACGCCACGCTGGCCGCACTCGCGGATGCAACGCTTTCGGCCGGTGACACCACGGTCTCGGCGGTCAATGTCTCCCAGCGACTGGTCGACGTGGCGGCCGCAACTGGAGCCGACCTGGAGCTGACACCCATTGGGAGCACCCGGATCATGACCCGGATCCGTGAACTCCAGCAAGCCGGGGAGCGGGTGCCGGTGGCGGGGGAGGGCAACGGCGGCGTGATCTTTCCGGCCTATCGCATCAACCGGGATGGGGCGTACACGGCGGCACGGTTCCTGGAACTCATTACGGAGGCCTCGGCCAGCGAGGTCGTCGCCCCGTACAACGGCTACGCAAACGTCCGCAGGAACGTGCACTACAAGGACGAGGCCGAACGGGCCACGCTCGTGGAGCGGGCTGGGGAGTGGGCCAGAGGGACGGAGGGCGAGGTGACGACTATCGATGGCTACCGGGTCGATTTCGGGGACGCGTGGGTTCTGGCGCGGCCGAGCGGGACCGAACCGGTCGTGCGGGTGTATGCGGAGGCTCACGAGCGCGAGCGAGCGACCGAACTGGTCGACCGGTTGGTCGAGGTGCTCGAAGCGGCCGCCGCGAGCGGTGGGTAAAAGGAGACGCGCCTCGAACAGCGATGCAGTTAGTTACCGATCGGCTCCGGCCGATCCTGTGATCCCAAATGAGCTACCATTCCGAGAAAACCTACAGCGAAAGCGTGGAGATGTATCTCAAGGAGATCTACCTGTTGTCTCGGGACGGTGATCCCGCAGCGACCGGGGCGATCGCCGATCGCCTGGGGGTCTCGCCACCGAGTGTCACCGACCGCCTCAATCACCTCACTGAACTGGGTTTGGTCACTTACGAGAAACACCGTGGGGCCTCCCTCACGGACCAGGGCGAGACGGAGGCGGTTGCGCTCCTGCGCAAACACTGTCGGATCGAGCGCTTCCTCGTCCAGGAACTGGGGGTGACCGAGGGCTTTCACGAGGAGGCGTGTCGGCTGGAACACGCGACCACGGATGAAGTCGCCAAGCGGTTGGACCGGTTTGTCGAGTTGCCCGAGGAGTGTCCGGACTGTTATGACCCGGAGGCCCAGCACTGCAGTCACCTCTCGCCGTGAGAGATGCCAAGGACTATCACGCCACCTCTCAGAGAACAGGTATGACATGGTCGCTGCCCTCGCGAGGGGTGCTTTTTGGCGCGCTCATCATCGTGGGGCTGATTGTGCTCTCCCAGTCCCAGTACGGTGACGCCTTCGAGTCATTGTTGTACGTCAGCTATGGCATTGCGATTCCGGTGCTTTTCGTGGTCATCATCATCGCGGGCATTTATTTCAGCATTCGGCATTTTGTGAGCGGTTGAACCCAGAAGACCCAAGCGGGTGGCAGTTCTTGGGCGGATATGGACTGGGATTCGATCCGGGAACTTTTGCCCCACTACCTGGCGCTTATCGTCATCCTCACGGTACTGTTGACCGGGCTGACACTCTTCTGGCCCGGCGGCGAGCCGAGCATCTGGGTTCAGATCGGCCTGGCGGTCGTTCTCGGTCTGGCCTACCCGACTGCAGTGCGGTACCTGGGCTACGCCCCGGCGGCGTGGGAGTGAAACGCGGTCGGTGAACGGTCGGGTTTTGGTCGGTATGGGTCTGTGACACCTTTTACTCCTCTATCCGCATGATTATCCGTGGTCGGACCATAAATTCGGTAAGCGTCGGGCATTAGGACCCCCACTTGGTGGCGGTCCAGGGAATCCGGACGTACATACCATGATAGACACACAACTCGGCGAAACACTGGACAAGCGTGGCGTGTCACCGGTCATCGGAGTCATTCTGATGGTGGCAATTACCGTGATTCTGGCCGCGGTTATCGGGAGTTTCGTGCTCGGAATTGGTGGGGATATTCAACAGGCGCCCCAAGCGAGTCTTACGATGCAGGATGC